>CALWIS010000185.1 GCA_944380795.1 uncultured Clostridia bacterium
GTTCCAAAAGAGAGATAATATTCCCAATCGTCTTGGCTTGGTGTGGGAAATTCCGGGAATTGAATTTCGGCCATCAGATCACCTTCACCTTGGTATCCGGGGAGAGGTTTTTGAAGATCTCCGTCACATTGATCTTGGCGTCATCGGCGGCGAAGGAGTTGTCCCGGAAAACGGCACGGAGGGGCTGCTGCTTTGCCATGTACTCCACCACAGAGCGGGGCACATTGGGGCTGAAGCAGGCCATGAGAGCGCCGTTGTCCACATTGTGGACGGTGCAGCCGTCCAGGTCGGTACTGGTGTGGGGTAGGTGGATTTCCACGCCCCAGTCCAGCAGACAGGCGTAGAGCAGATCCATATCGGTGCGATCATCCTTGATGTTGGATACCAACTGGCCGATGGTGGTTTGCTCCAACTCCTCGGGGTGGTAGTACACATCCTTCATGTTGCTCTCATCCACCCGGAAGACCCGGAAACCAATGTCCAGATCCTGCGTTCCCAGAGGGTTGTCCTCTTTAATTTTGTCCCCGGCTCGGCGAATACGCTCCTTACCAATGTCACATAGTGTTTTATATTGCGGTGATGAGCTTTCTTCTGGTACTTGAACAAGAATATACTTTCTGTGTCCGCCATCCTGTGCATTTTTACTGATGACTGCATGGGCTGTTGTGGCGGAACCAGAGAAAAAATCCATAATAATGCAGTCTTTATCGGTTGAAATGGTAAGTATACGCTCTATCAGCCGAACCGGTTTTGGAGTATCAAAGACAGCCACTCCGTCAAACATAGCTTTGAGTAAACGAGATGCTTCATCTGTGTGTCCGGTTTCGCTATATGGCCAAAGATTTGTAACAGGCCGCCCTCCCATTTGCTGTAAATAAGCCTTACGGCTTAATGCACCTGCCCCATTTCGAGAAAAGAAAAATTCAGGCAGCGGGCCTTTCTGGTATATTTCCATCGCTTTTTGTCGAGCTCGAATAGGATCTTCCTTCAGAACAATCGCCATTACCTCTTTCCGAACATCATCCACTGACACATTGCATACTTGGGCCCGGGCCTCATAGTCTTTGATGTCTTTTAATTCATACTCGCACCATTTACACATCGCTTCCAGCATTTGATCTTGTCCAAGACTCCAGCAACGCCCTTGTGGAGGATAATTCAATTCACCTGTAACAGGATTTTGAATTGCATACACCATACCTTGATGCGTAATAGCATTTGGTGCGCTGGCAACGATGTTTCTCCAGTCGCCTTTTGGGTCATTATCAGGATTCTTATACTTTGAATCCATAGACTCAGTGCGGTCAAGCTTTCGAGGTTGCCAATCCGCACTCCTGCTGTAAACTAAAATGTGCTCAACTTCTGCTGGAATCCCTTTAGCATCATTACGCATAGAATAAGTCCTTTGCCACGAAATATTTGCGACAAAGTTGCTTTCGCCAAAGATCTCACTGCACATATTTAGCAGATTGGAGCACTCGTTATCATCAATTGAAATAAAAATAACGCCGTCATCAGTCAGTAGATTACGTGCCAGTGCCAATCTGGAATACATCATACTGCACCAATCCGAATGAAAACGTCCGTTACTCTCGGTGTTCTCAAACATCCGGTTTTCCTCTTCATCGTACATGCCCATCTGCTCGTTCTCTTCTTGCTGGGAACGCTGGAACTTATCCCGATAGATGAAGTCGTGGCCAGTGTTATAGGGCGGATCAATGTAGATCATCTTGACCTTGCCCAGATAGCTCTCCTGGAGGATTTTTAGCACCTCCAGGTTATCCCCCTCGATATAGAGATTCTGGGTGGTGTCCCAGTTCCGACTGTCCTCCTTCACCGGGCGCAGGGTCTTGGTAATGGGTCGGGCGGCCTCGGCCATGGCAGCTTTCTTACCCACCCAGGTGAACTCATAGCACTCGTCGCCGTCCACCACATCCCGGCTGAGCAGTTGCTTGAGCACCTCAAAGTTGATGCCCTTCTTGATCTGCCCGTCCTCGCCCCGCATCTCCGTAATGGCAGCAGGAAACAGCGCCCCAATTCTCTCAATATTCCCGGCCACCATATCCGGGGTTTCAAATTTCATGTGTTCCATAGATTATTCTCTCCCGACAGATTCTAAATAGAAATTGATACCTTCCTGTCTAATTCTTATCGTGCCACAAATAGTTCCATCAAAATCAAGACGAATATCTGTTTGAACATAGCCCTGTTCAGAAAGCCATTTTACTAATGTATCTACGCACTGAGGTGTACAATTTTGAATGTTTTTTCGCAAATATTCGTATGAAACTAATGGAGCATTATATCCTTTGATTGTTCCAATTGCATCTACTTCCGTTCCAAAAAGCCGCTTTAATATAATTGGTATAGTTTCAAAATATTCAGCAACTTCTTTACTAACATACTTATGTGACCGAGAGTTATTTGCAATTTGTTGATAAAATAAATCTCGCCTCTGTATCAATTCTTCCTCTGAATATTTTGTCCCTTTAGGATGCTCTGGGTTATACATCCTAACTTCCGAATGACAATCAAAACACAATGGAATACAATTTTCAAATGTATCTTTACCACCATGTGCACGCTGTTTAATGTGATGGAGCTCAATTTTTAATCCACAAAACTTTTCACATAAAACACAGTTTCGCCTGCATGCAATCAATGCTTGAAGTTTAACTTCTTTTGGAAAACTCATAAAAGTCCCTCTAACCTCATAATCTCCCGCCTTAACTCCATCTGCCTACTAAGCTGCTTTTCCTTCTTCATTTTCGCTTTCAGCTGGGCGATCTGCTTTTCCAGCTTCTCCCGCTGCTGGGTGTGCTCCACCGCCTCTTTCAGGCTCTCGCCCTGGGGGGCGGCGATGGCATCCCCGGCGATCTGGCGGACGATGCTCTCATAGAGGGCGTCCATATCCAGGGCGGTGAGGTTCAGAGACAACTTCTCCGCCTTGCTCCACTCCGTGTGATAGCTCTGCCGGAGCTGGAAGGCGTTGCTGCCGCTCTGGCTGGCTTCCTTATAGGTCACATGGAGCCGGACGCTGCCGTCGGGCCGCTCCAGCAGAAAGAGAATATGATAGGGGATCTGCCTGTCCATCAGGGACAGCACCCGCTCGTCCAGCTCCTGCCCCTGGAGCGTCAGGCGGAACACTTCGATCTCCCGCACCGTCTGGCCGGGGGCGATGTTCATGGTTTCATGGGAGAGCTTATTGGCCCAGGTGATCAGCTTCACCTGTTCCACAAAGAGCCGCTTGACCTCGGGGGACACATCCAGATTCTCATAGAATTTCTGCTTGGGGAACCGGCGGCCAAAGGCCGTTGATTTTGGAAAGTCCAGCATGGTATTACCTCCATTTTATCGGACGACCAGGAAACAGACAAGCTGAAAA
>CALWIS010000186.1 GCA_944380795.1 uncultured Clostridia bacterium
AAGTGTTTTGGCTTCTTCAATTGCATTTGTGACACGCTTTTGCAAGCTATTAATAGTGTTTTTTAGATCCTTCAATTTGTTAGCGGCTGTTTTCAACGCGTCAGTAAGGTCTGCTAAGCCATCCAAAGTGTTCATGGCGTCCTCAAACACCGACACCTTTGAGAGCTTTTCCATCAGCTGTTCCAAATTGAAGTCTTGAGACAATATAGCCGTTGTGGAAGTCAATTCGCTGAAATCCACAATCTGCCGGTACAGTACATCGTTATTAGAAAGGGACAGGCCACCTTGGAAAGAAGGATTTTCCAGCTGGATCTGGCTTCCCAGCACACCGCTATTTATTTTGAGAAGTTCTTCCGCGTCTTCCCCCAGTTCTTTTTCCTGTGTAGTAGCCAAAAGGCCAAACCGTTTATGGATATACTCATCATAATCCGCAAGGGTAGACAGGTTGGTCACTTCCATGACCTCATCGCTCACTTCCATGACCTGCTGATACCTTACATACTCTACCAAACCTAAGGTGACCATCAGGAACGGTGCGGTAATCAGGCAAAGGAAAATAGAAATAGAGCCCTTTACGCCCTTGATAAATTTCTTTCTCTTGTTCTTCCCCCAGAATTTCATTGTTACACCCCCTGCCGCTTTATTTACGCAATACCTGTATAAAGTCCTTTACGCTGCTGTACAAATTCCCTATCGCCTGGAATGCTTCCAGCTGCTTTGACCCATAGGCTGTAAAGTTCACCAGTGAGGTATACCCCATCAAGTCCACACATTCGGCATAAGCGGTAGAAGAAAACATTTGGCCATTTTCCGTAATCCCCAACATATCCAATATGCCGCTTAAAAAGAAGTCCGATTGTTGGGATACCGTTACTTGTACATAAGTCCTTCCAATACCACTACCCGTTATGTTACAATCCACTTTCAATTCTCCAGGATTCAGCCCGAGGCTAGAAAGCCCCACTCGCCATGGGGCATAGGCTTCCGCACGTTCCGCCTGCTTCTGCTCTACATCTTTTTTTCCAAAGGTAGTGCGGAACATCGCCACTTTTGTCACATCATCTAGCGTAATGGTATCTTCCCCGATTTCCATATCAGTGAACTTATAGTTTCGCGCCACATCAGAGGCAACTTCATTGGCCACAGAAGTCATCATGGCCTCCTGATAAAACAGAAAGGAGAGGCTGAGCAGCGCAAATAAAAGCAGAAGTACCGGGACAAAAATCATGGTGGCCTCTAACATGATTTCTCCCTGTTGGTCCTTTGCCGCCGCCACAAGCTTTTTTCTCATGCCATTTCGCCCTCCTACTACTGAGAAGATTTATCCTTACTTTATGGACTATTCCACAATTCCTAATTCCAGCTCCAACAGCTTCCATCTTTTTAGTACAGAATCTGCATCCTGATTTTCTGCGTCCTGCTCGTCCGTCTGTTCTGTTCTTTCTTCCGAAGGATCGGTACATACCGGGCAGATTCCACTCCCGGTCATATAGCCGGTATCAGAAAATTGGCACTCGATCACCAAGGTTCCAGAGGGATCGATAAAGCCCCATTTTCCATCCACACATACGGCAGCCAGTCCATAAGAAAAGCTTTTAGCCTGCTCATACGTGGGTTCTAGTACCATCTTACCCTCGGCATTCACAAAGCCCCATTTATCATCTTTACATACGGCAATCAACTTGTCTTGAGTGTATACATCCACATCTGTGCAATCCAGTGTACACACCAATTCCTGCTCCTTGTTATAGATACCATATTTACCCTCAGATTTAGCAAGGAACCGCTCTCCCGACAAATAGTTTCCCTGTGAGTCCAGTACGATCTCCTCAAATGCCTGGGACTTTACATCCCCGGCAGTATCCACCAGTACCCATTGCCCGTCCTTTTTAACTGGGGCCAGACCATCTTGGAAAGCGCCGGCGGCTTCAAAGCCACCAAACTGCATTTCTCCTAAATCGTTATAAAAACCGTATTCCCCATCGCAGCAAGCTGGCACCAGCCCCTCCGAAAAACGCCCAGCATCTGTAACGGTTTTTTCAAAGATTCCCCACAGCATACCGCTGCTATCGATGATACGGCTATCTGTACCACTGGTCACCACCACTAAGCCGTTTTCGCCATAAGGGCTTACAAAGTCATACCCATCTGCCAAAAGATATCCCTGGCTGCTGCTGTAGAGATTCCACAGGTTGTTCCGAGAGACAATATAGATATCGCCCATAGGCTGTCGTATTCCGGAAAATTCCTCTCCCTGCAAATGGAAGGCATACCGGCAGATACGCAGCATTTTTTGGATTTCTTCGGTGGTGTAACCATTCTCTACCGTATTACTGAGCACCCAGTAAAGGTCCTCATACCGGCTTTGGGAATAAAAGACCTCCATAAAGCACTTTATCAGCTCCGGGTCAGTGGGATAGGCACTTACCGCAGAAGTCAAAAAATCCATATAGCTGTCCAGTGCGTCGTCCCGCGCCTGTTCATACCAAAGCTGGTAGGCATGGTTCATCTTCCCATACAGTTCCTGGTTTTCCTGCTCTTCCAGGGCAAGATTATAGCGGGAGATCGCCCGTTGATACAAGCCTTTTTCCACCCAATCATCTGCCTGCTGGACATAAGTATCATACATACTTGTCTCCCCGGCCATTTGAGAGCCGACCCCGATCCATCCCACAAGGCACAGGACAACCAAGGCTAAGGCGATGAAAACGCTGCTCTTTTTCATATAGGACCCCTCATTCTATAGGTTGCGTAGTAAAAACAATAGCATATAGCCAAAGAACAAAAATGGACCAAAAGAGATTCGATCGTTTTTGCTCTTTTTTTTGGTGATGAGCAAGACGGCGGCAACCAGTGCACAAAGAAGCATGGCGATGAGCACCACTGCCAAGGTAGAGGACAACCCCAACAGCCAGCCTGTTGCCGCCACCAGCTTTACATCCCCCATCCCGATACCCTCCCG
>CALWIS010000187.1 GCA_944380795.1 uncultured Clostridia bacterium
ATGGTCTCTATTGCTACTTTCTTAAATTCCGCAGTATATCTCTTGTTTGCTATTCCTTTTGGCATAATAAAGCACCCCACTTGTTATTCAGTATACCATACTGTCTAACAAATGGGGTGCAGTTCATCGCTCCGGGTCTTTCTATATGCCGTTGTTTTGACAAAGGTCTTTTTGCACTGCAATGGTAGCCAGGGTGTCTCCCAACTGTACCAGAATAGCAGCCAGAATGCTGATTTGATTGGTGTCCAGCTTTTCTGCCAGCAGGTTTGCCATTGCCGTGACAGAAGCGGTGAGTTCACAAGCGTTCAATGGTATCCCCCCTATGCAGTATATGCACAGAGAAAGGAATGGTGCAGGGTCAAACAGCCGCCTGCTGCTGGGAAGGTTCTTCCGGGTGGGTGAGGTTCTTCATCCAGCGGAACCGGTTGATTTTGATAGCAGCTACAATGCACTTGAGAATCTGGTCGCACTTGAGGCACGCCATGACTACCCACACCGGAGCGCCAAAATGCAGAGCCAAAAACGCGCTGGGAAGGATTACCAAAAAGACAAAACAGGTGTCGTTCTTAAACACAAAGGAGGTATCGCCTCCGGCTTTTACCAAGCCTGCCAATCCAGTCATCTGGTAGCAGGTGCCCACAATGGTCACAGCCAGTAAAATCAAAAGCTGGTTGGCATAGTTCTGAGCCGCCGGGCTGATGTCGTACAGGGAGATAAACGGCCACCGAATGGCGAACACCAACAGGCCGCTTGCTGCTCCTACTCCCAAAAACATTTTCTGTACCATCCGGGCATAGGGGCGAATCCGCTCTGTATCTCCAGCGCCCACCAGTTTTCCTGTGAGAACGCCCACTGCCGAGCAAAGACCGGTGACCCAAACATACACCAGATTGCTCATCATGCTCATGATACTGGCGGCGGCAATGGCTTCTTCCGGCAGCCGCCCCACAATCATGCTTTGACAGAACAGATTTACACCCCACACAATATCCCCGGCAATAACCGGGGAACCATACCGGACAAAATCCCGGGCCAACGACCCCACCGGGCGGAACAGATCGGAAAGCCGCCAGCGCAGGCGCTTTTCGATGCGAAGGGCATAGAAGAGGGCAGCAGCCGCTTCAAAAATGCGGGAAACCAGAGTAGCGACAGCAGCGCCTCGAATCCCCATGGCGGGGAACCCCAAATGGCCAAAAATCAGCACCCAGTTGAGCACCACATTGATAGCCAAAGAACCAAAGGAAACATACATCCCGATACGGGCATTCTCCACCCCGCGGAGCATGGCGATGAGCACCTGAGAAATGGCAAAGAACAGAAAAGAAGCGCCGGTAATCTGTAAATAGGGCACTGCGGCGGCTGCTACGTTTTGCTCGGGGGTGAGCAGGGAAAGAACCTGCCACGGGAAAAAGATTCCTAACACGGTAGCGGCCGCGCCTACCACCAGCGCTACCCGCAAAGCAATGGATGCCACCTGCCGGATGCGCCCAGCATCCTGCTTGCCCCAATACTGAGCCACCAATACCAGCATGGCGGTGGTGATGCCGTTCATGGCCATTTGCAGAAAGGTCTGCACCTGCGTGCCCATATATACGGCGGAAATGGCGGTATCCCCCAAAGAGCCGATCATCAGGTTATCGGCAAAGCTCACCGCAAAGGTGATGAGGTTTTGCAGGGAAATGGGAATGGCAAGAGTGAGCATGGCTCGTATGGCGGTACGGCCATCACTGAGTTTGAGCATAGGGATTCCTCCTCCCGATTATTTCCCGGATTTCTCCAGCCAGCGCACTGCTTCCCAGATCTCGGCCCCGTTGTTGGGCTGGGGTTTGCCGGGGGTGCTGCGGCCATTGAGCACATATTCCGTAAGGAGTTGGCGCAAAGGCTCGGTAATTTCCGGATGCTCGGGGGCCAGATTCACAGTCTCGCCGGGGTCGTTTTCCAAGTCGTAAAGCTGGATAGCAGGCAGCCCTGCTTCCTCGGGAGAACCGGGCTTGGGAAAGCTCCAGCCGCCGGAACCGGGGCACATTTCCAGCTTGTATTTTCCTTTGCGGATGGAGAGGGAACCGTCATCGCTGTGGTGTACCGTGGCCTCCCGGATGGGGCCAGTTTTTCCCTGCCACAAAGGAAGATTGCTCACGCTGTCCTCTGCCATATCGTCGGGGAGAGTGACTCCCAGAATTTCCGCCATGGTGGCGGCAAGGTCGCACAGGCAGACAGTCTCATCCACCTTGGTGCCGGGGCGGATGCCCTTTGGCCAGCGCACAATGAGGGGGATACGGTGGCCGCCCTCATAAATATCGGCTTTATGGCCGCGGAACCACGCGCTGGGATTGTGGCCGTGGGCGATAAGCTCTGGAATGTTGGCAATAGGGGCACAGCCGTTGTCGGAGGTGTAGATCAGGATGGTGTTCTCGTCCAGCCCTTCCTTTTTCAGGTGCTCCAGAATCTGCCCGGCCACATCGTCACACATCAGGCAGAAATCGCCGTAGGCGTTGGTGCCGGACTTGCCCTGAAATTCTTTGGAAGGCAGCATAGGGGCGTGGGGAGCGGGCAGGGCAAAATAGAGGAAGAAGGGCTCGTCCCGATGGGCAGAGATAAACTCCTTGGCCTTTTGGGTCATGGTGGGCAGCACTTCCTCATGGCGAAAATCCGGGGCGCAGGGGCCGGGGCGGGCAAAAGCCGGGGCCTCACTGCCCTCAAACTCATGGTCGGGCAGGGCGGTGGGGTGGTCGTTTTTCAGATACACATAGGGCGGCATATCCAGCGAAGAACTGATGCCGAAAAAGCTGTCGAACCCGCAGGCAGTGGGGCCATTTTTCACCGGCGCGGAGAAATCCACCCGGTTGCCATCAAAGAGGAAGTCGGTGCGCTCCTCTTCGGTAGCGCCGTCTCGCATGGTCCAGTCCATGCCCAGGTGCCATTTGCCCACACAGCCGGTGGCATAGCCGTTTTCCCGCAGAAAATGAGCCACGGTTTTCCGGTCGGTTTCGATGAGGTGGGAGGAATAGCCCCCCAGCACACCCCGCTTTAACCGGCTGCGCCAGTTATAGCGCCCGGTGAGGATGCCGTACCGGGACGGAGTGCACAGGGCAGAGGTGGCGTGAGCGTCGGTAAAGAGGGCTCCCTCTCGGGCAAGGCGATCCAGACAGGGGGTCTCAAAGGCGGCGTGGGGATTGAGGCAGGAAACATCCCCCCAGCCCATATCGTCGGCGAGAATGTAGACCAGATTAGGTCGGTTCATGAAACAACGCTCCTTTGTAAGAATTCGGATAAAAGCTATTGATGCCGGCAGCGTATGATAAGCGATATGCGGCGATCCATCATGTTTTTCATTGTACCCGCATCCTTAAAAAAAGCAATCCTTTTTACTTCTTTTCAAAAGAAATTTTTTGCATCAAATGGCGATACAAAAGGATGCTCACCACTGAAGCCACTGTTTCGGCTATAGGGAAGGTGATCCACACCCCGGTAAGCCCCATCACAGGAGCCAGCAAAAAGGAAAGGGGAGGAATGATGAGCAGCTGCCGCAGCATGGTAACCACCAGGGAGCGCCCGCCCCGGCCCAACGCTTCAAAAGCGCCGGCAATAATCACCGCCGGGCTGGAAAGGAAAAAGGAAATGCAGATGATGCGCAAGGCGGGGATACCGATTTCCAGTAGGGCTGCGTCTGCGGCAAACAGAGAGAGGATAGGCCCGGGAATAGCCAGAAACAGCAGCATTCCCGCTGTCATGATGACGAGTACCAGCTGTAAGCTCCGCACAAAGGTTTCGTGCATCCGCTCTTTGTTTCCGGCGCCGTAGTTAAAGCTCATAATGGGGCGCATTCCTTGTATCAGGCCATTGGAGGGCATATAGGTAAAGGATTGGATTTTAAAATAGATCCCCAGCACATTTACGGCAGTCTCACTGAAACTCGCCAATACCTTATTTAAAAGGCTGACCATAACAGAGGGCATGGCCATTACCAATGTAGAGGGAATGGCGACGGAATACAAATTGCGGAGCATTTTTCCTTGCAAGCGAAAGCCTTTCAAAGAAATAGGGATTTCCCGGTTGGTCTTGATAAAAAGCAGAATGGCACAAGCGCAAGCGCACATTTGGCCGATAATGGTGGCAATGGCAGCGCCGGCCACCCCCATAGCGGGAATTCCCAGCCAGCCAAAGATGAAAATGGGGTCCAGAATCAGGTTGACCACTGCCCCTAGCCCCTGCAAAAACATGGGGATTACCATATTTCCGGTAGCCTGGAACATCTTCTCTACACAAATATGAAACAGGCTTCCAAAGGAGAGGCAGATCACAATGGTGGAATACTGGCATCCCAGTTTCAGTACGGTCTCGTCTTGGGTAAAAAGCAGCAAAAATGGTCGGGAAGCAAACAGTCCTACCAATAGGAATAAAATGGAATGCAGCCCCGTGCACAGCAGACCATGTATAGCGGCATTTCCTGCCTCCTGCCGGTTGCCGGAGCCAAGGCTGCGGGCAATGCAGGCATTGAGGCCCACCCCTAAGCCTACCGCGAGGGAGAGGGTGAGGTTTTGCAGCGGATACACCAGCGAAACGGCCGTGAGGGCTTCTTGGCTCACGTGGGCCACAAAAATGCTGTCTACAATGTTGTAAAGCCCCTGAATCATCATGGAGATGATGGGCGGGATGGACATGGACACCAGCAGGGGGAATATTTTGCGGGTGCCCATGGGGTTTTGAATCTCTGACATGGAGACTCTCCTTTCTTTGACGCAAAAAAAGGCTATACATCCCTCTGTTTGATCTCAGAAACAGAAAAATGTATAGCCTATTGTGGCGAAATATCGAGCTTATTTTATCATAGGATCAGAAGTGCGTCAAGAACCCATCAAGGTGTCAAATTAAAATTTGCAGAGCGAAAATAATAAAAATAATTATTATAATAAAAAAATATAGTATATTTTTAAAAATCACTTGTGAAGATGCTACAAATATGATATACTAATTAAAAATAAATCTGTGATAACAGATTTAGAAAGGAGAAAATAACATGAGGTTTTTGAAATTACGAGGTAATGGCATGTAAAACAGAATAAGGGTACACACAAGCAGCCGGGAGAATGTCCTGGTTTTTTGGTGATACCGCTTTTAAGTAACCTTTTGTGAATACAATACTTTTATGGTTGTGGCACACTCAAAGGGGTGTGTTCTTTTTGTGCCTGGAATCAGCCGTAGAAAGTATCCGTGAAAGAAGGAGGTTGCTTGCTGCGGCATTTTTGTACCCTTTTTGGAAAATGTGAGAGGAGGTTTTTCATGTGAGTTTTTACGGAAGACAAAAGGAAAGGATTTATCTGAACATCGTTTTGTAGTCTGTGATGCAGAAGAAAGGAATCTATGATGGAAAAACCAAATAAAAAATCTGAAAAAGGGGATTCGCCCGGAAATCATATCCGGTATCTGCTCAAAGGCATTTGGAACAGCGATAAAAGGCTGATGCTGTTGATGCTATTGGAAATGGCCTGCACGGTGATAACGCCTTATGTAGCAATGTATCTTCCTAAGATCGGTGTGGATCTGGTCACCAGCCATGCACCGATGCAGACAGCCATTTGGGTGCTGGCAGCCCTTACCGGGGTGCTGATTGTCTCACAAGGGCTGGGCAATATGGCCAACCGTGGGAAGACCCGGCGGTTGGACCGGGTGCGCAGCTATTTTCGCATTCAGCTGTTTTGCAAAACACTGGACTGCGATTACGAACACGCAGAAAGCGCCGAATGGCAGGATAAATACGAGCAGGCAAGAATCATGAGCGTGGACTGGGGCCCCTGGTCGGCCACTACCCTAATGTCTGAGGGGATCATCCTGCTAGGCAGCGCCGTGGTCAGCGTCATTTTATATGGCAGCATTATTTTTTCCCTAACGCCTTGGATGTTGCTTTTGATCCTAGCCCTTTCTGTAGTGAACTTTTTGGCCCTTCGCCGGGCGCAGAAATATGAGGTCAAGCGGATTCAAGAGCGCAGTAAGCTGCAAAAGGGAAGAGGGTATATGGAGTATACCGCTTCCGATATGAAATTTGGCAAGGACATCCGAATGTATGAATTATCGGGCTGGATTCGCCGATGCTTTACTCATTATAACGACGCCCACTTTCAACTGCGGAAAGATGTCCAGCGGCGGTTCTATTATGCGTCCTTGGTGGAGGCTATCACCCTGTTTATTCGGGATGGCATTGCGTATCTCTGGTTTTTGTACCAGACGGTAACCGGTGCAATTTCTATTGGAGATTTTGTGCTGGCCTGTGGTGCGGTGGCTTCCTTCTCCGCGCTGGTGACACAGGTATCCACCAGCGTGGGACAGGTTATGCAGGCCGTGCCGCCTTTGGACCGGATGCGTACTTTTCTGGATGCAGCGGATGAGCCGGAGCCTGACCCGGCGGCAATTCCTCCCAGCAGGGAAGAGCCCATTAGCATTTCCTTTGAGGATGTGTGCTTTTCTTATGGTGGCCGGAATCCGGTGCTGGACCACTTTAACTTACAGATCAAGGCTGGGGAGAAGATTGCCCTAGTAGGCGTGAATGGGGCCGGAAAGACCACCCTTATCAAGCTTCTCTGCGGCTTTTATAAGCCGGAATCCGGCAGAATCCTTCTTAATGGAGAAGACATCCGCAACTATAAAAAGGAGGACCTTTATTCCCTTATCGCACCGGTATTTCAGGAGGCCACTATTTTGCCCTTTACCGTGGCGGAGAACGTGGCGATGGATGATGAAACCATCGATAAAGAGCAGGTGAAAGTCTGCCTGCAAAAGGTTGGGCTTTGGGAAGCGGTAAACCGCCTTCCCAAAGGGATGGACACCAATATGACCAGTGTGGAAGAAGGCGGAGCCGGATTCTCTGGAGGGCAGAAGCAGAAACTGCTTATGGCTCGGGCGCTGTATAAGAGGGCGCAGCTCATGTTTTTTGATGAGCCTACCGCCGCCCTGGACCCCATCGCCGAAAGTGAGACCTACGAAATGTTCCACGGCCTTTCCGGCAATAAGACGGCGGTATATATCTCCCACCGGCTGGCAAGCACTTTGTTCTGTGATCGGGTGGTATTTTTGGAAAATGGAAGTGTTAAGGCAGCGGGTACCCATGAGCAGCTCATGAAAGATTGCGAAGCCTATCGAGAGATGTATGAGCTGCAAAGCCAGTATTACAAAAAGGGGGAACCGGCATGCGTATAGAAAAAGAAAAGAATGCCCAGACCACTGCAGGCGGAAGGTCCAGCATGAAAATGCTGCGAGTCTGCCTAAAGGAGATCTGGAGTTGCGAGCCTCAGTCATTGATGATGGCGCTGGTTTTAGGGATGATGGAAGCGTTGATTCCCCTGGCTGCTTCTCTACTGTCCTCTTTATTTGTGGATGGTTTGCAGAACGGCATGGAGTTTGCATCATTGGCAGTGATGGCAGTGGTGGGCGTAGCGGTCCTATTTGTGATGAATGCCCTTATGGGAAAAATGAATCGCTCCGGCCTTCCCCACACCGAATATTCCAATGACCTGGTGGAGTGGAAGTTTTTTGAAAAGAGTATGCGCATGGACTATGCCCATGCGGATAGCCCCGAAACGGTAGCACTTCGCGCCCGTATCGATAATGACTATGATTGGGGATGCGGCGCTTATTATATGGTCCCCCAGTTCCAGCGCTGCTGCTCTGGCATTATCGGCGTGGTGTGCGCAGCACTTCTACTGCTACCTGTCCTACTCCAAAACGGGTTTTGGAACCATTGGTCTACGCTGGTGTTTCTGGTGTTGGTGTTGGCCGCCACCTTTTGCTCTATCTGTTCGGAGCAGTGGAACTTTCGCAAAAAGGAGCGGCTCAAGGAGGAGTACGACACCAAAACCAGCCGCAGCAATTACCTGATGCGGGGAGGCGTTACCTATCGGGAAGGAAAGGATATTCGTATCTACCGTGCCCAGAATATGATCCGCCATGCTTTGCGGGAAACCGACCGAGATAAAATGGTGGATTCCGAAAGCAGTCTGGAATGCCGGGCCGGCCTTCTGGATGGAGCTTTATCTGGACTGTTAATGGGCGGGGCTTACCTGTTTATTGTACTTAGAGCATTGGACGGCGCCCTTTCTGCTGGCTCCATCGTGCTGTTTGCAGCAGCCATTTACCGGTTTTCGGAGAGTCTTAAGACCCTCTCTAAAAGCTGGAATGAGATTATCATGAATGCCCGGCGTATGGAAAGCACCTTTACTTATTTGTCGCTTCCCGATCAGATGGAAAGTGAGGGCAAGCCAGTGCAGAAACAGGATGCCACAGGTTCCATTGAGTTTCGAGATGTCTCCTATACCTATCCGGGCATGAAAATCCCCGCCCTGTCCCATGTTTCTTTCCGGCTGGAGCCGGGAAAAAAGATTGCTGTGGTGGGGATGAATGGCAGCGGAAAGACCACTTTAGTAAAGCTTTTGTGCCGTCTGTATGACCCGGACAGCGGACAGATTTTGCTAAACGGCAAGGATATTCGGCAGTTTGATTATGACGAGTATTTGCGCCAGTTTTCTGTGGTGTTCCAGGATTTCCAGCTTTTGGCCCTGCCCCTTGGACAAAATGTGGCGGGCAACGAAAACTACGATGCCCAAAAAGCAAAGGACTGCCTGATAAAAGCTGGATTTAAATCCCGTCTTCAAAAGATGCCTCAGGGGCTTTCTACCTTCCTATACCGCAGTTTGGAAGAGGAAGGCGTGGAGATCTCCGGCGGAGAAGCTCAGAAGATAGCTTTGGCTCGAGCACTTTATAAAGATGCTCCCATTGTGGTTTTGGATGAGCCTACCGCTGCTTTGGACCCCGTTTCTGAGCATGAGGTATACAATGGGTTCCGCAGTCTAGTAGGGGAGAAAACCGCCATCTTTATTTCCCATCGGCTTTCTTCCTGCCGCTTTTGCGACGAGATCCTAGTGTTCCACGAAGGCGAGTTGATCCAACTTGGAAGCCATGAAGAGTTGATAGCAAACGAAACAGGGAAGTACTACACCATGTGGCAGGCCCAGGCACAATATTATAATGAGGACCGAAG
>CALWIS010000188.1 GCA_944380795.1 uncultured Clostridia bacterium
TATGATGATATCCGGTGCTATGAGACCCGGTACACTGCCCCCAACACCGAAGAAGTGCGGGAATTGCTGGTTCCGGGGACCATTGTCACCTTTACCAGCGCCTCTACCGTCACCGGATTTGTCTCCGCTCTGGGAGAAAACACGGACTTTTCCGCCATCACCGCCGCCTGCATCGGCCAGCAGACCGAAGCTGCGGCGCACCAATACAACCTGCATACCATCACCGCCGAAAAAGCCACCATGGATGCACTGATTCAGAGAATCGTGGAAGGAGAATAACCATGGAACTCATGCAAAGACCCCGCCGCCTGCGGGACGGCGACACCATCCGCCGGATGTGCCGGGAAACCCGGCTTTCCCCCGACAGCCTGATTTACCCTATTTTTGTGGACGAAACCCTCAGCGGAAAACGCCCCATTGATTCCCTGCCCGGCCGGTACCAGTATGGGCTGGATACCGTGGAGGAAGCCATCGCCGAGTGCATCGCCGCCGGTGTCCGCAGCTGCATTTTGTTTGGCATCCCCGCCTATAAAGATGAAGTGGGTTCTTCTGCCTGGGACCCGGAGGGCGTGATTCAAAAGGCCATCCGCAAAATCAAGGCAGCGTATCCCGATTTTTACGTCATTACCGACGTGTGTATGTGTGAATACACCGACCACGGCCACTGCGGCGCTTTGTGCGGCCACAAGGTAGACAATGATGCTACCCTAGAACTGCTGTGCAAAACCGCCCTTTCCCATGCCCAGGCAGGCGCCAATATGGTAGCCCCCTCCGACATGATGGACGGCCGCGTGGGAGCCATCCGCCGCACGCTGGATGCGGCAGGATTCCAGGATGTGCCCATTATGGCCTATTCTGCCAAATATGCTTCTGCTTTTTACGGCCCCTTCCGCTCCGCTGCCGGTTCCGCCCCCTCCTTTGGCGACCGCAGGGGCTACCAGATGGACCCCCACAACCGCAAGGAGGCCATGAAGGAATGTGCGCTGGATGTGGAAGAAGGTGCAGACATCATTATGGTGAAGCCCGCCCTCTCCTATCTGGACATCATCCGGGAATGCTCTGACGCGTTTGACGTTCCCATGGCGGCTTATTCCGTTTCCGGCGAATACGCCATGATCAAAGCTGCGGCACAGGCTGGGCTGGTGGATGAATACCGAATCATGTGCGAATCCGCCCTGTCCATCTTCCGGGCAGGCGCAAATATGCTCATTACCTACTATGCAAAAGAACTGGCACAGGCCATTCAAAAAGGAGACATCGGATAATGGACACTTCTTCTGCCCTGTTTGAACGGGCCAAAAAGGTACTTCCCGGCGGTGTGAACAGCCCTGTCCGCGCCTATCGCGCGGTGGGGCTCACTCCCCGCTTTATCGCCAAAGCTGACGGCGCGTATATCTGGGACGTGGACGGTAACCGATACATTGATTACGTCTGCTCCTGGGGCCCCATGATTCTGGGACACAACCATCCCCTCATCCGGGAGGCGGTGGAAAAGGCTGTGAAGGACGGCCTTTCCTTTGGCGCTTCCACCCAGCGTGAGGTGGAGATCGCCGAACTGATGATCCAGATGGTTCCCAACATCGAAATGGTGCGCATGGTGAACTCCGGCACCGAAGCCGTTATGTCCGCTCTGCGGCTGGCAAGAGGCGCTACTGGACGGGACAAGATCATCAAGTTTGAGGGCTGCTATCACGGTCACAGCGACGCCATGCTGGTAAAGGCCGGTTCCTCTGCTGTGGCAGAAGGGGGTAAGCCCAGCTCTGCCGGCGTGCCGGTAGATACCGCTAAGGATACCCTTACCGCCCAGTACAACAATCTGGAAAGCGTCAAAGAGTTGTTCGCCCAGTATCCCGGCGAGATTGCCTGCGTGATTGTGGAGCCTGTTGCCGCCAATATGGGTGTAGTGGGGCCGAATCCGGGCTTTTTGGAAGGACTGCGCGCCCTGTGTGACAAGGAAGGCGCTCTGCTGATTTTTGACGAGGTCATTACCGGGTTACGCCTTGCCAAGGGCGGTGCACAGGAATACTTTGGCATCAAAGCGGATATCGTGACTTTTGGCAAAATTATTGGTGGCGGTATGCCGGTAGGTGCTTACTGCGGCAGCCGGGAGCTGATGGAAAATATTGCCCCCTGTGGTTCGGTGTATCAAGCGGGAACCCTTTCCGGAAATCCGGTGGCCATGGCGGCGGGACTTGCCCAGCTGACTTACCTCAACACCCATCCGGAGGTCTACACCGACATTTCCGCAAAAGCAGACCGGCTGGCGGAGGGGATGCGGCAGGCAGCAAAGGAAACCGGCGCAGGTGTCAGAATCAATCAAGTGGGCAGCTTGGTGGCCCCCTTCTTTACCCCGGATTCTGTAGAATCCTTTGCTGGTGCAACTAAGAGCGATCTGAAAAAGTATGCCGCTTATTTTGAGAAAATGCTGGCAAGGGGAATCTATCTGGCTCCCGCTCAGTTTGAAGCCATGTTCCTCTCTCATGCCCATATGGACGCGGATTTGGAATCAACCCTTCAGGCGGCAAAGGCGGTATTTACCGAGTTATATCAATAAACACGTTTTTTAAATAACAACACACCATCCGAAAAATCCCCCTGTTTCCGATAGCTGGAAATAGGGGGATTTTTTATTTTCCTTATTAATTCGATAAATTTTTTGTTTTTCGTACAAGCAATAGAAAACCAATAAATTTATAGTTGCTACAGTAAAAGGAGAGTTTTCTGCTTAACCTAAGACATGATGTATCGCAACTATATGCGTTTGGCAAGCTACAAAGGCTACTTTTTTGGCACCAACGTTTTCTGCTTCAAAACGGAGAATAAATCCCAATCAGCAGGTCAAAATCTGCGCAAATGCGAAACAGCTATACCCACTATGCCTTCGAGAATCGCTAAAGTGAAGAGAATGAGCGGTAATCTTGAAATAAAGTAATACTGGTTAAGGGCAGATATTTACTCAATACCACTTAATTCTCTATACAAAGATCGAGCATAAGAATCTGTCATCCCGCTTATATAATCAGTTACCATTAGCAGTCGCAAGTATAAATCGAATGCTTCATCTCCTGTTTTAGCTTTTTCGTAGTCTTGCTTATAATTGTCAGAAAAAATCGAAATATATTTTTTATCAGCCTTAGATGGAACATACTGATTCGCTTTATCCTGGTAGTCATAATATAAAACAGCATGGACAAAATTATCCAAGAGAAACGATAAGATGGTTTGCGCTGACAATTCAAGCTTTAAAATGCTGGGCGTATTATATGCAAATTCCTTCATTGCATCTTTGAGAATTCTAATTGTAAGAGAATGGTTTGTTTCGTCAAATAAATCTCCACAATAAGAACCACTGATTATATCTTTATATTTGTAAGAAAAACGATAGACCGATACATACATAAGCCAACGCCGAGTGTAATTAAGCCAGCCTTTAAAGGCGCTGCTATCTTTTTCCTTTTTACGGCGAGCACATAGATCTTCTATCAGAATATTGGAGTAGTATTCCGGACTAGCATGCTCCTTAATTTTTGTGTGGTCAATGGATTTTTTGAAATAATTAATAAAATCATCTAAAGTAAAGAGCCGCTTTTTAAAAGCATCTTCTAAATCTGCAGTCGCATAGGCAATATCATCAGCAGCCTCCAGCATAAATGTTAAAGGATGACGACGGATTTCCTCTTGGCTCAATGTACCTATTACTTTTGAAATATGTTTGAATTCATCTTCTTCCGCAAGAAAATACCCCAGCTTATGCTTTTTTATATCTTGGGCATCCTTTTCGAAAGATAATGAATTTGTTGGATACTTTACTAAAGTGCCAATTACAGCAAATGACAGATTGATCTCTGAATTATACTTTGCTTTTAGTAGAATTCTTAGTGCCTGTGCATTACCTTCAAAATTTTCCAAATCAGCAATCATTTGGGGAGTTAGCCAAGACCGGAGGTCTCTCCCCTTATATTGTATAGACTTCAACCCATCCTTAAACCAGTCGCCGATAACCGTTTCTCCAAAATGACCAAACGGTGGATTTCCCAAATCATGCAAGAGTCCAGCACAGAGTAAAACGGAGGCTATCTTTTCGGCTTCTACGCCGTTAATATCCTCTGGCTTGTATTTCGTTGTGTTTTTAGAAATCATGATACCAAGTTGTCTTGCGATGGTAGATACTTCTATGGAGTGTGTTAGGCGTGTCCTAATAAAATCACTTTTATCCAAAGGGAAAACTTGGGTTTTGTCTTGCAATCTACGAAAGGCTGCACTTGATACTATTTTATTGTAATCTTTCTCAAATTCATTAATCGGATACTGTAAAAAAACATCAGGCTCCATCTCTTCTGAAACTAGTTTTTCCGTTGATAATAAAGACATCCATTCCATTTTATAAACCTTCAATTTTATACTCAACCATGCATTTATATAAACACTGAATGAAAAAAAGATAAAACATTTATAATTCACTTTAATTTTACCACTTATTTCCATACATGGCAACAAATCTTCGCTCATTATTTTTTATTCCACCGTCATTAGGAAGGCCGCCAGCTAGGCTCTCGTATAACGTTATCAACCGAATTTTCTTAATTATAAAAGATTTTACTTTCATTAAATAGGATCAATGCATCTCGCCTGTTTGACATTCTAGTGGCTAATGCTATAATGAACAATGTTCAATTTAGGAGGTGAATTATGAATAAAGTAGTAACTTCCAAAGAAGATATTTTGGCCGTGAGCAAAGAAATGGTGGCCGAAAACGGGATACAGGCAATTAACATGCGTAATGTAGCCAAGCAGTGTGGTGTTGCGGTTGGATCTGTGTATAATTATTTTCCCGCTAAAAATGATTTGATAATTGCTGTGATAGATGCCATATGGAAAGAGATTATTCCGGGTATTTCGGACGCTACCCTATCCCCCGGTTTTTTAGAGAGTATTGAAAAGTTGTTTTACAGTGTAAAAAACAGCGGAGAAAAATATCCTTTTTTCTTTAGCATTCACTCTATGAGCATTGCAAAAAGCGGAAAGGATAAAGGGCGCGAAACTATGAATCAGTATTTTGAATCTGTCAAATCTGATTTATTACATTCTTTGCAAAAAGATCAACGGGTAAAACAAGAATTTTTCTCTGAAAAATGTACCCAAACAGATTTTATTGAATTTGTTTTTGCAAACCTGATTTCTCTCTTAATTCGCAAGAAGGATTCCTGCGATGTGTTGCTTGAAATTATTAAAGGGGCAATTTACAAATAGTAACAGCCTGCAAAAGCAGGCTTTTTCTACCAATTAAAATGAACGTTGTTCAGAATGCGAGGTGATTTTCTTGAAGGTAAAAAAACAGTATCTTTTACTGGAAAGCAATTTGTCAAGGGTGTTTTTTACCAAAACCACGTGTGAGACAACGAGGCGAGTAACACGAATGTTCCGTCTACAATCTGCAATATACCGAAGATAAAAAAGTGGTTCCTTTCGCCTCGAACCGGGCATCCCCCTGGTGGGCTTTTGCCACGGCCCGGATGGAGCTGAGGCCCACGCCGGGCGCACCCGCCCGCTTACTGGAGAGGAACTTCCCGTCCTCCTGCCGCGCCTGCCCGTCAAAACTGTTGTCCATGGTGATGGTCAGGACGCCGTACTCCAGGGAACTGTTCATCCGGATGAATTTCTCACCTCCGGTCATGCGCCCACAGGCTTCCACCCCGTTTTCCAGCAGATTGGCGAACACGACGCACAGGGCGCGGTCATCCAGATTTTCGTTCTGCGCGGGGACCGTCAGCCGGGCGGTAAAGGCAATGCCCTCCCTCTTACAGCGGGAGGCGTAGTGGGACACCACCGCATTG
>CALWIS010000189.1 GCA_944380795.1 uncultured Clostridia bacterium
CGTCTGTTATGCCAAGATGGAAAAAGGTTCCTTTACATAGGAGTAGTAATCTTCCATGGTAAAATCAGAGGGTAAGCCCACGAGATCAGCTTCGCCCGCCTGAATATGGTGTTTGTTCATTTTAAGCCATGCCGCAAACATTTCGGGATCATTTTGCCGCTTGTCTTCCACCCACTTCTGGCCTTCCTCTCTCAGGAAGGTCAGTCGGTCGCCAAAGGAGAGATTCCGTCTGTCTGCTTCCTCTAAGCTCCATTGCAGATGATCGTTAAAGCTTTTTGCGGTTTCCCCCATGATGGTCCATGCCCTTGGAACCTCAATGGTGATCTCATCAGGGACATCCAGTGTGACCTGGCACTGGTCCTGAGACAATTCCAGCTTGTCATACTGGGCGGCCTGTCCTGCTGCCAAATTGCCTTCCGTGGCAGCCTGCAAGCAGGTCCCCTCGGAAAGCTTTGTCGCTGTGATCGCGTTTGTATAGGATTGTATTGCACCTGGATATATGTTGTTTACGGGACTCACCATTTGCATCCACTCCCTTACAGTTCTTGTTATTTCCTACATGGTTATTATCGACTCAGTTAAGCAAAAATTAAAATGAAAGAATAAAATAAAAGAAGAAATCCTGTAACCCTTGTGGTTACAGGATTTCTTCTTGGTACGCCCGAAGGGACTCGAACCCCCAGCCTTCAGAACCGGAAGCAGTAGCCTAGACAAGGCTGAAACAACTGCGGCACTAGGCGTTAATAGTTTGCCTTTTCCTCATTTCCACCAGGTTTTCCACCAGTGCCGTCCAAAAGGGCAATTCCACGCCGCAGTGCAGACATATCACTGTGCTCATAGATATTGGCCGTGGTGGAAATATCCTCATGCCCCAGCAGCCAGCGGACCGTCTCGAGCGGGACCCCGGCCCGAAAGCAGTCCGTGGCAAACGTGTGCCGCAGGCAGTAGGGGGTCAGATCGGTGGCCACAACCGACGACACAATCTTGTTGCGTTCCAGCTTGGCGCCCATATAGATATCCAGGTCCCGCTTGAATCCGGTCCAGAGCCGCCGCAGGCTTTTCTCGTTTTGACGGTTTCCGGCTCTGGTGGGGAAGACCGGATCGAAGGGCCCTTGCTTGGCATCCCGCAGTAAGGGGAGCAGAGCGGCGTGGATGGGAATGTCCCGCACGCCGGCTGCTGTCTTCGGCCCCTTGATCCGACTGGACCCGCTTTCCAGAGCGGCATGAATACGGATCACATTCTCCTCAAAATCCACATCACGCCAGTTGAGGGCGGCGGCCTCTCCCGGCCGCATACCGGTATAGAGCAGCGTCAGAATATACAGGCCGGAGCTGTGCCAGGTTGCCACGGCCAGGATGGCCGCCCGCTCCTCATCCGTGATAGAACGACGCTTGCCCTCCGTGGACTGGGGCAGCTCCAGGACCTCCGCCGGATCGTAGGGGATCACCCGGGAGCGCCGGGCCTGGCGAAACATCTCCTGCATGACCATCCGCAGCTTTTTGAGGTGGGACAGGGAACGGCCTGCCTCTCCGTTCAAAATCCGCTGGAGGTGGATGTCCCGCACGTCCCGCAGCTTCATGTGGCCAATGCGGGGAGCAATATAACCCCGGTACTTTTCGTTGTACATGCCCAGGCTTTTGGGGGTGAGGCCCTTTGGCTCCTTATAGGTGGTCATCCATTGGCGATACCAGGAGTCTACCGTCATTGCCCCGCCAATGACTTCCTCACCCCGTTTGGCCGCCGCCAGCTTTTCGGCCAGCTTGGTCATGGCCTCCAGTTCTGTTTTCCCGGTGGCCTCATATTTTTTGCCGTTGTATCGGGCTGTTTTTCGGATGTATTCACCCATTGCGTTGTTCCCTCCATTCTGATAAAATGAAGGGGCAGATGTCCCACAAAACCTCTGCCCCTTGCCCCTGTTCGGTGCGCCAACACCGAGCGGGGGCTATTTTGTTGCGTTACATTGTAACCTATGATATAATACTGCAAAGGAGGCGGTCTCATGGACACCACCAAGCAGAGGATTCATATTTCCGGGGAAGAATCCCAGGATAGGCCGGAAGTTCGGGCTCAGTTGGCCGACGCGATCAATCATACGCTGGCAGGTCCACCTTCCACTACGCCCACCATTGTTTTGGGCCCGCGCCCCAAACGAACCATAGACCCCGATGTTCTGGCCGTTGCCTTCAAGGAGATTCTTGGGATTCAGGCTGCGGTGCTTGGTGTGTCAACTGAAAATGTTCAGCCGGACCAAACGCCGACACCCGCTCCCACCGGACAAACACATCGGGCAGGGCAATAACGCTGCCTTGGCTCGGGCTAGCGGAAACTGGCGCTACGACGGCATCCAGAAGATGTATCGTCAGGCCCTGTATCATTGGAATGCCATTCCCAAGATTCCCAACGTACATATAACCATCCGAAAATAAAACGACACGCCGCCCGATCATTTCTTTCGGGAACTGTATGATGTCCCCCAACTTTATCCCCCCTTGCCCCTGCCCGGTGCGCCAACACCGAGCGGGGGCTATTTTTATATAATCTGGCCTAGCAGCTTGTCCTTGATGGCCTGAAATTCCGTATCAGACAATACGCCTTGATCCACCAGGGATTTGAACTTGGAGAGTTCGTCGGCCACAGAGGTCGCTGGAATCGCCTGTGTGTTCTGACTTTCCGGCT
>CALWIS010000190.1 GCA_944380795.1 uncultured Clostridia bacterium
AAAATGCGCCTTGCGGAATAGGAGTTTCGCCCATTGCGATGGGCGACCAAAGGCGCTGCCTTTGGAAACTGCGATTTTTTTCAAAAAATCGAGTAAAACTTTTTTAGTCGCGGGGCAGCCAGTGCGAAATTTTATTCAAAGTTCCCGCGTACGGTTTCTCCCACCGGTTTTTCGCTCAGCCTTCCAAGTTTTCCACTTAACCGAACAATTCGGTGGAAAGATATCGCTCCCCGGTGTCGGGCAGCAGCACCACAATGTGCTTTCCGGTATTTTCCGGCAGAGCCGCCGTCATCTCCGCCGCCCATAGAGCCGCGCCCGAAGTGATGCCAGCCAAAAAGCCCTCTGTGCGAGCCAGTTCCCGGCAGGCGGTGTAGGCCTGCTGGGTGGTAACGGTGACCACCTGGTCACACACCGAAGGGTCATAGTTTTTGGGGATAAAATTGGCTCCAATACCCTGCAAGCCGTGGGGACCTGCCTTGCCCTGGGTGATCAGTGGGGAGTCCGCCGGCTCCACGCCGATTACCTGAATGTCCGGGTTCTGCTCCTTCAGATAGCCGCCGGTGCCGCTCAAAGTGCCTCCGGTGCCGATACCCGCAACAAAAATATCCACCTTACCTTCAGTATCCCGCCAAATCTCGGGGCCTGTGGTCTTTCGATGGGCCTCCGGATTAGCGGGATTGTCAAACTGCCCGGCCAAAAAAGCCCCCGGCAGTTCCCGGGCCAGCTCCTCTGCCTTTTCCACCGCCCCCTGCATCCCCAGCGCGCCAGGAGTGAGCACCAGTTCCGCGCCATAGGCAGATAGCAGCTTACGCCGCTCAAGGCTCATAGTTTCGGGCATGGTGAAGATCACCCGGTAGCCCCGGGAAGCCGCCACACAGGCCAGACCGATACCGGTATTGCCGCTGGTGGGCTCCACGATCACCGAACCGGGGCGCAGCAGTCCCCGCTGTTCTGCGTCCTCAATCAGATTCAGTCCCACCCGGTCTTTGACGCTGCCGGCAGGGTTAAAGGCTTCCAGCTTTGCCAGCAAGGGAGTAGAAAGTCCGTGAGACGTACTGTACCTTCCCAGCTCCAACAGGGGGGTATTGCCAATAAGTTCCGGTAAGCTTTTGTAGATCATGGTCGTTCCTCCAATCTCAAAATTTTCCCAGTAGGCGTGGCCCCACTGGGTCCTATATCTCTATACTACTACCATGAATTTCCTCATCTGTTATCATTTTTTACTATCCAGTATGTCCCGAAATCCATGGTTTCTTCATTACGCCCTTATCCTCGCAGAAAAAAACGTCCAATGGCTTCTAAGGCTTTATTAAATACCACTGTTTCTTCCGGAGTCAGGGCGTCCAGAATGGCCTGTATCATTTCTTGATGAAACTTCTCGTGGAACCGATTGGCCTCCCAGCCCGCCTCAGTGGCCCGCAAACGCACAATACGCTTGTCCCGCTCATCCCGTTGGCGGTACAAATAGCCTTTGCGCTCCAACACCTTTACCGCTGCCGAAAGGGTACCGGCCGTTACTCCAAGCTGTCCCGCCACCTCGGTGCTGCTGTTCTCTCCGGTTTCCCGGCTTTCCAGCATACAAACCGCTTCGATCACGTGCATCTCTCGGGAGGACAGGTTGGCAAATCCCCCTTGGGCAATAGCCGCATCCTCCCGGCGCAGCACCTCATGGAAGATCTCCACCAAAAATTGATTCATGATTTTTTCCTGCCCCATGTTCTACTCTCCTGTTCTGGAACGCTTGGGTTCCTGTTATTTTTCTTTTTCCCGCAAGGTATATTTTTTCCGGTACTCTCTAGGCGTACAGCCGCAAATCCGCCTGAATTCCCGGTTAAAGGTACGGGGATTTTCATACCCGCATTCCAAGCTTACCCGAGACACCTCTTCATCCGTAGCCAGCAGCAGGGTGCGCGCCCGGTCAATCCGAAGCTGGTTCACATAATCGCTGAGGCTGGTTTTGAGCTTTTCCCCAAACACCCGGGAGATCCTGTATTTTCCCGTCCCTAAAGCTTCCGAAAGGATGTCCAGCGATACTGGACCCGTAAAATTCTCCGAGATCCAGCCCACCACTCGAGCTGTCAGATCAGCGGAAGGAGTCTGAGAAGGCTCAGCCAGGGCCATTTCCGGCAATGCCCGAGCCAACAAAAGCTGCACAAATGCCTTAGCTGCCGCCAAATTTCCATTCGTTTCGGTGATCTTTCGCATCCCCGCCATGGCATAGGTAATATCTGGGTGTACCCTGTCACGGGGCACCACCGGCGATTCCGGAACGCACCGCAATAGCGCCCGGCGAAAATCCCCCGCCATTTCCATGGGACATAAGGCCAGCAGCATACAGCTTTCTCCTTGGCTCTCAAAGGCGTGGAGTCTACCGGGAAACACCAGTGCAAAATCCCCTGGCTCCAACCGAAATTCCTGTTCCCCTTCTCGTAAAAGCAGGCTGCCGTATTCCACCAGCACCGCCTCCATGTCCGCATGCAGATGAGGGGGGAAAGTCAGGTCGGGACTGCGATGGCAGGCAAAGGCTCCCTGCCGGTTTTCATAAAGGGGAGTGCTCGCCTTTTCTTCGGTCAAAAACAATATTCGTCCCTCTTTCTGCAACAAATGTCCAAAAGTACTTTATGTCCTGTATTATACCTCTAAACCCGGAACAATGCAACGAAACTCCGGGAAAAACCCGCAAGCTTCCTTCTTCCCCAAAATCCGGTTGTTCCTCCAGATCAAATAGGCTATAATGGAAAAAACGATCTTTCAGGAGGCAAAGCCTATGAAACGACCCTTCTTCTACCGGCGTCTTTGTACGATATTGGTCATCCTTACAGCCCTAGTACTGCTATGCAGCGGCTGTGAAAAAATACAGGAAAGAAATCTGCAAAAGCAGCTGGATCAAGTTCAAACCCTGCTGGAACAGGAAAAGGAGCAAGAAGCCCAAACCCTGTTAGAGCAGTTGGTAAAGGATGCTCCTAAAGATTCGCGCGCCTATGGGCTCCTTTCCGACCTGTATCTCTCCCAGAACGACTGGAAAAGCGCCCAGAAGATTCTGGAGCAAGGCATCCAGAACGCTAAAGACCCCAGTTCCCTCAAGGAAAAACAGCAATCCCTAGAAAAAAAGATCGACACCCAAAACCAAGCTGCCGCTGTATTGCAACCGGTCATTACCTATTGGGGAGATACCTACTTTTGGAAATACACCGCCCAAGGAGTGGAAGCCCAGAATTCCACTCCCGTCTATGGCATATCTTCTGGAGAGAATCAGCTTATACGTCAAAATTCCGATGGTGCGGAAACCGTGCTCTACACCGGACCTGGCGGTGGTAATCTGCTGCTCTTTGAGGAGCAAATATATTTTTCCGCTGGTGAAAAAGGCATGGGGGCTGTCTCTATCCAAGGGGGCGAAGCTTCTTTTGTGGAAAACGCCTCTCCGGCAGGCTGCGATCTCTCCGCAGGCAAGCTCCTTTTTTCCAGCCAATCCGGCAGTACTCCCACCATCGGCGCAGTGGGAAGTGACAATAAATCGGTGATAATTGCCCAAGGCAGGCTTCTTGCGGTTTCCGGTGGTCGGATCTATTACCAGCCGCCTCAGCAGCAGGGAAGCCTGTGGCTGCAACTGTGTTCCGTAAACACTGACGGCTCCCAGGATAAAGCCCTGTGCCAAGTGCTGCTGGATCCCGGCCAGGGAGAGCGGTCTCTGCATGAGGTACAGGTGGTGGAAAATACGATATACTTTTCCTTTGGTATGTACCATGAAGATACCGGCGAATTTGTACATGGCGGTATTGCCAAGGTAAACGATGATGGTACCGGATTTAAAAGTTTGGCACAAGCATCCTCTCCTCTATTTTTGGTATATCTGGACAACGGAACCCCCATGCTCCGTTACCAGTCACAGGAGAGCATCCCGTCTGGACAAGGGGTGCCCCAGGGGTCCAGCTCCTGCCAGTCCCTGAATATCGAAACCGGGGATTCCGCCGTATCCCCCATGCCCTGCGGCCCTTTGGGGGTTCCCTTTACCGACGGCAAGGGGAACCTGTGGGTATACCCCGACCTTTCCGGCACCCCCACCCAGCTTCTTTCCGCTTCTGAGGGATTTCTCAGTACTGGAACCCTGCCCTCTGGCATCCAGCAGGACAACACCTCGTGGAAAACCGTAAGTCAGGCGTGTATTTCCGGGGACTACCTCTATTTTACCGCTATCGAAAGCACCTATAACTACACCGGCAATTCTTCCTATTTTCTCCGGGATTCCAGCCAGGTCATGCGCAAATCCCTTTCTAATGGAAAAGCCGAGTCTCTCTATTCCTACTGAGCCCTCCCACCGGTTCTATTGCTTTTCTTTTTTTAATTTTATATAATAAACCAAAGATGAAACACCGCATCTAACAAGCAAATGCCGTAAACCTGTTGATAAATACATCCGCCAAAAGCGGTATCACACTGTTCACGTGGAAACAGTTTATGATTTATGTTTGCTTTTTTGCGACGCAAAAATTTTCGTCCACCTTTTATAAAAGGTGGTAGGGGGTTCAGGGGGGCAAAGCCCCTCCTGATCGCCCATCGCAATGGGCGAAATCTCAATCCTCCCAAAAACGCAGGAAGGGGTGAGAAAACAGCCCAGTGGGCTGTTTTCGAGGGGAGACCCACGTCTGGGGTTTCCCCTTCAAAATTTCCTGCTAATACATCCTTTTTTCGACAGTTTGGCCGCATCTAACAAGCAGATGCGGTGTTTTCGTAAACAGCGGCAAGAATAGGGGGCGCCTCTATGGAAAACCAATTATTCAGAAAAAAAAGTGTGGAAACCATTTCTTCCCCGGAACAGCTCAATGACTATATCAAGGTTTCTTCTCCGGGAATCTGGACAGTCCTGCTGGCAGTAGTCATCCTGCTGGCTGGTGTGTGCGTATGGGGGATATGGGGCCATCTGGAAACCGTGGTTCCCGCTGTGGCCGTGAGCCAAAACGGCGTTACCACCTGCTATGCGGTACACGATGCCGGTTCCATCCAGACCGGGATGACAGTGCGTGTCAACGGGGAGGAATGTACCATTACCTCCGTTTCCCAGCTTTCCCCAGAAGAGCAGAGCCAGTTGGAAGCCTATTTTCAGCAAACTGGCCAAGCTCCACAGGGGGATGTGGGATACATATTGGAACTCAACCAAGCAACAGAAGACGGTGTTTATACAGCAGAAATTGTAACCGAGTCCATTGCTCCGGTCTCCTTTTTGTGGAATTGAGGCGAAGTCATGAAACAGACAACACAGGTTCGCAAGCCCATACAAAAGGGCTATGCCAAAGTGCCGGTAATCATGCAGATGGAATCGCTGGAGTGCGGCGCCGCCGCCTTAGCTATGGTGCTGGCCTATTACGGAAAATGGATTCCCCTGGAGCAGGTGCGGGCGGACTGCGGTGTCTCCCGGGACGGCTCCAATGCCAAAAACATGCTGCTGGCCGCCAGAAGCTATGGTATGGAGGCCAAAGGATACCGGTACGAACCGGAAGCCCTGAAGAAAAACGGCAAATTTCCCTGCATCATCCACTGGAACTTCAACCACTTTTTGGTGCTGGATGGGTTTAAGGGGGACCGGGCTGTCCTCAACGACCCTGCCAAGGGGCAATACACTGTTTCCAAAGAGACCTTTGACCGCTCGTTTACCGGCATTTGCCTGATGATAGAGCCCGGAGAGACATTCACCCCCAGCGGCAAGCCTAAATCCATCTTGTCTTTTGCCCGTAAGCGCCTGCAAGGCGCTGGAGCCGCTGTGGCCTTTTTGATTATCACCACCCTGATCTCCTCCCTCATAGGCGTGATAAATCCGGTTTTTTCCCGCATCTTCCTAGACCGGCTCCTCACTGGCCAGAACCCCGATTGGCTGCTGCCGTTTTTGGGCTGTTTGGCGGGGCTGGGGGTGGTGCAGCTCATTGTGGCGTGGATTCAGGCCATCTACTCCCTGCGCATCAATGGAAAGCTGGCTGTAGTGGGCAGCACCTCCTTTATGTGGAAGGTGCTGCGGATGCCTATGGAGTTCTTCTCTCAGCGTATGGCGGGGGATATTCAAATGCGCCAGAGCACCAATTCCTCCATTGCCAACGATTTAATCAACACCTTTACCCCTCTGGTGCTGGACGCCATCCTCATGGTGTTTTACCTGGTGGTGATGCTCCGCTACAGCGTGCTGCTGTCTTTGGTGGGCATTGTCTCTATCCTCATCAACCTGTTGCTCTCCAACATCATCTCCAAAAAGCGCATCAACATCACCCGGGTGCAAATGCGGGACGCCGGCAAATTGGCCGCGGCCACTGTGGCGGGCATCGAAATGATCGAAACCATTAAAGCCAGTGGCGCAGAAAACGGCTTTTTTCAAAAATGGGCTGGGTATCAGGCCAGTGTCAACGCCCAATCCGTCAAATTTGAGCGCCTAAATCAATATTTGGGTATGCTTCCCCAGCTGGTGACCTCTTTGGCCAACACCGCCGTACTTATGCTGGGGGTGTGGCTCACCATTCGCGGGCAGTTTACCGCGGGTATGATTCTGGCGTTCCAAGGGTTCCTCTCCTCCTTTACTACCCCTGCCACCACCCTTATCTCTGCCGGTCAAACCTTGCAGGAAATGCGCACGGAGATGGAGCGGGTGGAGGATGTGATGGCCTATCCCACCGACGTGGTATATGAAAGCGAAAAGGAAATCGAAGCAAAGCACGACCCAGAAGCGCAGCCCTATGATAAGCTTTCGGGAGCGGTGGAAATGCGGGATGTGACCTTTGGTTATTCCCGCTTGGGCGATCCGTTGATCCAACATTTTAACCTATCCCTCAAGCCTGGCAGCCGTGTGGCCTTTGTGGGCGCTTCCGGCTGTGGAAAATCCACCCTCTCTAAGCTAATTTCCGGTCTGTATCAGCCCTGGAGCGGCGAAATCCTCTTTGACGGAAAGCCCATCCGGGAAATTGACCGGAACGTGTTCACCGGCTCTCTGGCCGTAGTGGACCAGGATATCATCCTGTTTGAAGAGACTATCGCCAACAACATCAAGATGTGTGACGACTCCATTGAAGATTTTGAGATGATTATGGCCGCCCGAGACGCCCAGCTTCACGAGGACATTATGCAGCGGGAGGGCGGCTATCACTATCGCATCACCGAGGGCGGCAAGGATTTTTCCGGCGGCCAGCGGCAGCGCATGGAAATTGCCCGGGTACTGGCCCAAGACCCCACTATCATCATCCTGGACGAGGCCACCTCCGCCTTAGATGCCAAAACGGAATATGAGGTCGTCAAATCTATCAAAGACCGGGGCATCACCTGTATC
>CALWIS010000191.1 GCA_944380795.1 uncultured Clostridia bacterium
AAATAGTATTACCTTATTTTTACAATATCAATACATTGACTTGATAAATAAATTTTATAATAGCAGCTATTCAAACCATATATTCAATTTAATTATAGGAGATATTCGATGAACAAGAAAACCAAAGCCATTCTCTCCATCTGCGCCGGAGTCGTAGCGGCAGCCGCCATTACCGGGGGCCTGCTGTTCTCCCAATACACCACCCAGCGTGCCTCCCTGCTGGATGTCCACGACCCCAAGGTTCTTACCACTACGATTAAAGAAGCCCTGATGAATAGCGGGGCATCGGAAAATACCGAAGTCACTCTGGATCAGATCAAGGAAGTGAATGGTTTTTGTGCTGTCTCCTTTTTCAGCCAGAATCCGGAGGACGAGGGTCCTGCCAGTAACGGCCTGCTCCTTCTGGAAGAAGCGGACAGCCCTTTTGAAGGGCTTTATTATCCCGAAATCAATATGTCTGGTATTTCTTCCTCTAAGCTTGATGGCAGAGCCCTAAACTTTCCCGAAAAAGGAGTAACTGTTTGCACCGTCTATGGACAGAAGCCAGAGGACGTCGCCGCTCGGTACGCCTTTGAACAGGATGGGACTTACTATTCCCGAGCCATCCCTGATGGGAACTTTGTGGATGTGTTTGTACTCCCCAGCCAGGATAAACTTGAATATTCCAAATCACTCACTGGCTTTTTGTTGGATGAAGATGGGAATGAAGTCGGTATGTTTTGATACTTTTCCATATAACGGCTATCATAAAAAGCAGAAAGTTTTCCACAGAAATCAAAATCCATGTGGAAAACTTTCTGCTTTTATTTTTCCCGTTCCTTACAGGCCGGGCAAATGCCGTATAGCGTCAACTGGTGGCGGTCGATGGAAAACCCCGTCTCCTCCTCCAGCTTTTCCTCCATGGCAGAAAGGGGGCATTCATGAAGCCGCACCCGGCTGTGGCACTGGGTGCACACCAGATAATGGCCGTGGTCGTCCTTTCCGGCATATCGGAACACACCATCCGGGGATGTCTCCTTCTCCACTAGGCCGTCCTCGGCAAACCGTTCCAGATTCCGGTATACGGTGGAAAGGGCCAAAGTGGGAAACCGCTCTTGCAGCCGCTGGAAGATCTCTTCCGCCGATACCGGCCCCTGAGAAGCAGACACTTCTGCCAGAATTGCGGCCCTGCGCTGGGTGTTTTTCATATTGGCTCCCTCCTTTCCACTTTCTCTCCCTTCATTATATCGTTTCCGGGGAAAAAAGCAAGTTCCATGCCGGGAATATCTATGGTATAATATAAGGTATTGTATTTTAAACGATTTGGAGGGTTCCTTTTGCGGGAAATCTATTTGGATAACAGCGCCACCACCCGGGTTTGCCCCGAAGCGGCGCAAAAAGCTCTGGAAATCATGACGGAATGCTATGGCAACCCCTCTTCCCTGCACACCATGGGGTTCCGGGCGGAACAGGAGCTGAACACTGCCCGGAAAGCCGTGGCCGGGGCGCTCTCTGCACTGCCAGAGGAGATCACCTTTACCTCGGGGGGAACAGAAGCTAATAATCTAGCCATTTTCGGCGGAGCGTGGGCGCGCCGCCAGCACAAGCGGATTGTCACCACCGCTATTGAGCACCCCTCGGTGCTGGCCTGCATGACACAACTGGAAAAAGAGGGCTGGGAAGTGGTGTATCTGCGGCCCGACCACTTTGGGCGCATCTCCCCCCAGCAGGTGGAGGAGGCCATCACGCCCCAGACCGCGCTGGTGAGCATCATGGCGGTGAACAATGAAGTGGGGAGCATTTTGCCCATTGAAGCCGCCGCCCGAGTGATTCGGCGAAACAAAGCCCGCACCCTGCTTCATGTAGACGCAGTGCAGGCCTTTGGCAAGCTGCCCCTCAAGCCCGGCAAAATCGGCGTTGATTTGATGACAGTGAGCGCCCACAAAATCCACGGGCCAAAGGGTGCGGGAGCCCTGTATATCCGTAAGGGAGTACACATTCCCGCCCGAACGCTGGGCGGGGGACAGGAAAAGGGGATGCGCTCCGGTACCGAAGCCTTGCCTGCCTGGTGCGCCTTCGGTGCGGCGGTACAGGCGCTTCCCTCCCTTTCGCAGGAGGAGTCCGCCATCCGCACCTTGTGGAAGTATTGCCGTGAGGGGATCGCCGCCATTCCCGATACCGTTATCCAAAGCCCGGAAGACGGCCTGCCCTATATCCTGAACTTTTCCTGTGGGGGCGTGAAGGCCGAAACCATGCTGCACTTTTTGGAAGAGCGGGGCATTTATGTCTCCTCCGGCTCTGCCTGCGCCAAGGGCAAGGCCAGCCATGTACTGGAAGCAATGGAACTGCCCAAACAGCAAGCGCTTTCCTCCATTCGGGTAAGTTTTTCCCGGGAAAACACCTTGGAGGATGCCCAGGCTTTGGTACAGGCTGTGGAGGAAGGAATGAAGACCCTGGTACGGGCCAAAAACTGACTCCATTGTAAAATACCCGTAAAACACCATATTTTTTTACAAATTGATGCTATACTGGAAAGCTGGACGGGGCTGTTTCCGTCTGGAGAAAGGAAGAACATTATGCAGGAAACTATCCTCATTAAGCTGGGCGAGCTGGTGCTCAAAGGGCTGAACCGGAAAAACTTTGAAATGGTGCTCTTAAAGAGCCTTCGCCGCCGTCTGATGAGCCTGGGAGAGTTTGAAGTAAAATCTGCCCAGTCCACAATTTATGTCATCCCCCAAAATGAAGAAGCCGACCTGGATGCCGCTGAGGAAAAGGTGGGCAAGGTGTTCGGTATCGTATCTTATTCCAGAGCCTGTGTGGTGGAGAAAGACCTTCCCGCCATTCAAAAGGCCGCCGCAGAGTATCTGCGGGATGAATTGACGGAGGCCTCTACCTTCAAGGTGGAGAGCAAGCGCTCCGACAAGAAATTCCCCTACACCTCCCCGGAGATCTCCCGGGAAGTGGGGGCTTATCTGCTGGAGCAGTTCCCTCATCTTTCCGTTGACGTACACAACCCCGATGTAGAAGTGCGGGTGGAGGTACGCGATTTCGGCGCATATGTCCATGGCAACGCGCGCCCCGGTGCAGGAGGAATCCCGGTGGGCACCGGCGGTAAGGCGGCCATCCTCATCAGCGGCGGAATCGACAGCCCGGTGGCAGCGTGGAGCATCGCTAAACGCGGTGTAGAGCTTACCGCCATCCACTTTGCCAGCCCGCCCTATACCAGCCAGCGCGCCGAGGAAAAGGTGGTGCGCCTGCTGGAAAAGGTAAGCGAATACAGCGGCCGCATGGAAATGATTACCGTGCCGTTTACCCATATTCAGAAAGAAATTCTGGCAAAATGCCCGGAAGAGCTGTTCACCATCATTATGCGCCGGTTCATGATGCGTACCGCAGAGCGCATTGCCCGGAGGAAGGGCTGCGAGGCCCTCATTACCGGCGAGAGCCTGGGGCAGGTAGCCAGCCAGACCATGCAAGCCATTGCCTGTACCGATGCCGTGGTGCAGATGCCGGTATTCCGTCCCCTGATTGGCACCGACAAAGCGGAGATCGTAGCTACTTCTTATAAGATCGGCACCTATGACATTTCCATTGAGCCTTATGAGGACTGCTGCACCGTATTCACGCCCAAGCATCCCCGCACCCGTCCTATTTTGCATATTGTGGAATCTGCGGAGTCTGCGTTGGACGTGGAAGGGCTGATTGAGGAGTGTATGCAGAATGTATGGTACACCCGCATTGGCTGGAACCGCAAAAAAGAGGAATAAGGGCGCATACAATGTACCCCTACCATTCGCAAAATTATCTTATTCCCATATCGAAAGGAAGCCTTGTTCATGAATGCAGAGATCCTCTCCGTGGGCACCGAGCTGCTGCTGGGTCACACGGTGAATACTGATACCACCATTGTGGCCCGGGAACTGTCCACCATCGGCGTGAATGTGCTCTACTGCGCCACGGTAGGCGATAACCCCGCACGGCTGGAAGAAGCGGTGCGGCAAGCGCTCTCCCGCAGTGATATCCTCGTCACCACCGGCGGTTTGGGGCCTACTGGCGACGACCTCACCAAAGAGACCGTCGCCGCTGCTGCCGGCAAAAAGCTAGTACTCCACGAGGAGAGCCTGCGCAGGATTGAGGAATATTTTAAAGGCCGTTTGTGGGGAGAAAGCCAGAAAAAGCAGGCATGGCTCCCCGAGGGCTGTACCGTACTCCCCAACGATGTGGGCACCGCTCCCGGCTGTGTATTTGAGACCGAAACCGGCAAAATCGTGGTCATGCTTCCCGGCCCTCCGTCGGAACTGACCCCCATGCTCACCCGGTACGCTATCCCCTGTCTGGCCAGCCGGGAGCAGGCCGTCATCGTTTCCGAAAACATCCACGTGTTCGGCATGGGCGAGGGGGCTGTGGCAGAACTCATCGACGATTTGATGCAGGGCGCTAACCCCACCGCCGCCACCTATGCCAAGGATAACGAGATGTTTGTCCGGGTTACAGCTCGCGCGGAAAGCGAAGAAAAAGCCCGAAAAATGATGGCTCCCCTCTCCGCTGAAATCCGTGAACGCATTGGCAGCTATGTCTATGCCACCGACTGCGAGAGTTTGGAAGAGTTGGCCGTGCAGGAGCTGTTAAAGGCGGGAAAAACACTGGCGACTGCGGAATCCTGCACCGGCGGACTGCTCTCCAAGCGCATTACCGACGTTTCCGGCGCTTCTCAGGTGTTTGAGATGGGCGCTGTGACCTATGCCAACCGCATCAAAGAGCAGGTGCTGGGAGTCTCCCACGAAACACTGGAAGCCCATGGCGCTGTCAGCCCGGAAACTGCCCGGGAGATGGCCCAGGGCATCCGCCGCGCAGCCGGCAGCGATTTAGGAGTGGGCATTACCGGCATTGCAGGGCCCGGCGGCGGCACCCCGGAAAAACCGGTGGGGTTGGTATACATCGCCCTGAGCGACGGAGAACACACCTGGGTACGGAAAATGATGCCCGGCAGTGCTGGGAGACCCCGCTCCCGCAGCTGGCAGCGCAATGCTGCTGCATCCCACGCGCTGGACATGGTGCGCCGGTACTTACAGGGCATTGGCGGGCTGGAAGATGCTGGACTGAAACGATAATTTTGTTTTGCCACTGGTTTATATAAGG
>CALWIS010000192.1 GCA_944380795.1 uncultured Clostridia bacterium
GTTGGTATGCGCTGGGCTGCTGATACGCATTAGGCTGCTGGTATGTATTCGCGTTTTCTATCCGAGCACCGCAATAAGGACAGAAATCTGCTGTATTACCCTCCAGCTGTTTTCCGCATTTTGTACAAAACATATTTCACACTCCTTTTCGACCTTATTCGACTAAGATAGACGAAAGGTTCCATTTGTTTTATTGTAGCATGGAAACAAAGGAGTGTAAATAGAGTTGCTTCTTAAATTATTCGGCAAATTCCAGCATCCGTTTGCGGTAGTGCAGGTAGTTCTCAAAAGATACCTCTTCTGGTACACCATGGTCGCAAGTTGGAAGATATCCTCCCCGCTTTTTCATTACCGGCATGATGCGTTCGATCTCCCGGTCAATGGCGTCCTTTCCCTGGGCCAAGATCCGCTTGTCAATTCCGCCTGAAATCAACAGTTCCGGCCTCTCTTTTCCGGTGCGTACAACATCGCAGCCGGAAGCTGCCTCAAAGGGGCTGAGATAATCCATCCCCAGTTCCTGATACAGGTCGATCACACCGTCGGAAAAGCCGTCGGTATCCAGCTGGAAGTGGAGCTTCCGGTTGGGGTCTAACTGGCGTTTTCTGGCATTTTCTAAAAGCTGCTGGTAATAGGGGAACAGGAACTCCCGGATCATGTCGTGGGAAATGAGGGAGCCGTGGTTATAGCAAATATCCTCCCCAAAAAAGATCTCATCCAGTGTAACAAACTGCTGGTGCCGGGCGATCACTGCATCAGCCAGTTCAAACCAGGTTTTCATGCAGTCATGGATCAGCTCCGGGTCATCATAAAGAAGATACATAAGATCCAACGGACCCATCAGGCTGCGGAGATACATATAGCCTCCCACCACCTGCTGGCACATCACTTGGCCCTCTCCCGCTGCTTTGACTGCCTGGGCCATTTTCTCCTCAAAGCCTTCATACCGGGCAGGCGTTTTGGGGTCCATACGCCACTTGCATTTTTCCTCCAAGCTCTTCATGTCCTTTACGGGATGGTCTTCATATTCCGGCATAAATCCATTGCGCCGGTTTTTAAAACACAGTACCGAACGTCCGGCAAAATCCTGGACCAGTTCATATTCCCCCCGGTCCTCCAATACCTTTTCCTCGAATACAGGGCAAAATCCTGCCTCACACCAGCCCAGATCACCTAAAAAGTATTTTCCCTGGGGGTCAAAGCCGAACAATTGATCCAGTTCTTCTTGGGTCACATCCTGACGCAGGTATCCTTCCGACTTCCAGCGGTCCATGGAATAAAACCCAAACTCCTTTTGGTAGATTCCTGCATCTGGTTTGCGATTATAAAAATCCCGCATCTTTTTTGCCCCCGGCGTCATTGCCTCATAGGGGACCATCGCATGGATTCCATCTTGTTTCATAATAACTCCTCCTTTAACCATAGCGTGCTGTGGACTTTCTGTTCTTAGTATAAACAAAAGAAACCCTGCCGCCTATAGGAGATTGTCATAGGAATATACAATTTTGTGACCTGATTTTTTTAAACTCCTTGCACTTCCTATCAGAAAAGCATATACTGAAACCATTCTTAACGGGAGGAGCTCTTCCATGATTTCATACCCGGAATACCATTTTACCAACCTCCATTTCAATAACACGGAGCTTTTGTTTTGTGGGGCACAGCAATGCCCTCCAAACCATCTATATGGCCCGGCAGTACGCACCCATTTTCTCATGGTGTTCATCCATTCTGGAAAAGGGATTTTCCGGGCCCGGGATACCCTCTACCACTTGGAAGCCGGAGCGACCTTTTTTGTCTATCCGGGAGAGATCACCTTGTATCAGGCGGACGAAAAGGATCCCTGGCTGTATTCCTGGATCGGTTTTCAAGAATTTTCTGCCGGGAGCGACGGCCAGCAAAACCTGACTCAGCTTTTGCTGCATTCCTCTGTGACCCCGGAACGCCCCGTCCATGTAGCGGAGGACCCGCAGCCTTTGGACCAGCTTTACCGGGAACTGTTTGGATTATGCGAAAGCCGTTCCCGGGCTGTCCATCTGAAAGCGGTCTCCCTATTTTTGGATATCCTCTATCAGTATGCCAATGCCAAAAACCATCAACCGGAACCCCATCAACCCCACCCTGGAAGCTATAGCCACATGGAGCTTTGCCTGGAATACATCAAAACCTACTACGCTTCCCCAATCTCTGTCTCCGACATTGCGGAATATGTAGGCCTTTCCAGAGAATATTTCTGCCGGCTGTTCCATCGTCATTTTGGTATGGCCCCCTCCCGATTTTTGCGGGAATACCGGCTAAAAATAGCATCGGTCCTTTTGGTGACCACCGACAGTTCCATCAGCGAGATTGCCTCTCTTTCCGGTTTCTCGGACTATAACTATTTTTCTTCTTGCTTTTCCGCTTTGTATGGCATAAGCCCTTTGCGATATCGGCAGTCTGCCCGGCGCCATGATATTTTGCCAGACCCCTTTCAGGAGAGCCGTCAAATCTATCCCGTGGATTTTTAGGGGATTACCTTGCTTTTTGATACGGTTTTTTGTATCATAAAAGAACAACCATGATAAACGGGAAGTGAAATAAATGAAGGTGGAGTTTTGTAAAGGAGCGCCGGAGGACCGGCAGGATATTTTAGATTTTGGAGATCTGGTATTCAGCAAAAACAGCTGTCCCCATGATTTCCAGACCTTACTGCCCAAGCTATACGGCCCTCAAGCCCAGTTTGAACCGCTGCATTATATGGTAAAAGAGGACGGGAAAATCCGCGCCATGATCTGTGTGCTGCCTATGGAATATCAGGTAGGAGACGACATTCTAAAAATTAATGGAGTGGGCACGGTGAGCGTTCACCCTGTGGCCCGCAGCCGTGGCTATATGAAAAAGCTGCTGGCCTGGGCGCTGGAGGATATGGAAAAAGAAGGGTACGACTTCAGCGTGTTAGGCGGCCAGCGCCAACGGTACGAATATTTTGGCTATACCCCCATGGGAAGTAAGCTGTGCTATACCGTTACCCGGGACAATCTGCGTCACCGGTATGCCGGACGCAGCTTTGCCCCCCTTACCCTGCGCCCCATGGAGGAAGGCGATATTGCCCTTTGCTATGCCCTGTATGAACAGCAGCTCATCCGGGTACACCGGAGCCGGGAGGAATTCCAGGCGATTCTCTGTTCCTGGACAGCCAAGCCTTGGGTGATCGAAAATGACGGCGTTTTGGTGGGGTACCTTTGCCGCAATGGGAACCACATTCCCGAAATACTTCTGCACGATCCGGCTCTTTTCCCCGACGTGCTTCACGCCCTGCTGCAAACCGGCGAACAGCGGGAGGCTGTTTTTGTCCTGCCGGAATGGGATACCACCTTTACTCCGGAGTTGGGGCAGTTGGCCGAAAGCATCCGCAGGGAAAACGACCACAACTATCGTGTTTTTCATTTTCCCACTGTTGTACAGGCGTTTTTGCAGGTAAAGGCGGGATATACACCGCTTCCCGATGGGCATCTTACCCTGGCGGTGGACGGCCAAGAACCCTTTACCATTACGGTCGAGGACGGGATGCCTGCCGTTAAAAAAGCCGAGTCCGCTGCGGACGCCCTGGCTCTCTCCCCCATGCAGGCGCAGCGGCTTTTGTTTGCCGCTGAAGGCTGGCGGGAAATCCCCCAGGCCGCATCGTGTCCGCTGGTGCGCGCATGGTTCCCCCTGCCCCTGTTCACACCGGAGCAGGACAACTGCTGATAAAAATTTTAATGGATTTTGTTTGAATGAAAGGGATGTTATTGGATGGATTCTGTTCTTCGTATTGGTGTGATCGGCTTGGGTGCTCGGGGAAGCGATCTGGTGCCCCATGCCATTCTCCCCATTAAAGAGGCACAAATCACCGCTGTATGCGATGTTTACGAAGACCGTGCCGAAGCTGCCGCCGACCTGATTTGGAAGACCCGGCACCAGATGCCCGCTGTTTACAGCGATTATCGGATGCTGCTGCGCAATCCTGAGGTAGACGCCGTGGTGATTTCCGCTTCCTGGGAGGCCCATGTGCCCATTGCTCTGGCCGCCATGCGGGCCGGGAAGATCACTGCCTGCGAGGTGGGCGGAGCCGCTACTGTGGAGGAATGTTGGGAACTGGTACGCACCTATGAGGAGACCGGCACCCCCATTATGTTTTTGGAGAACTGCTGTTACGGACGCAATGAGCTGATGATTCTGAACATGGTGCGTCAGGGGATTCTGGGAGACATTGTCCACTGTCAGGGCGGTTACCGCCACGATTTGCGGGACGAGGTGAGCTTTGGCCGGGAAAACCGCCATTATCGCCTAAACCACTATCTGCACCGCAACTGCGAAAACTACCCCACCCATGAATTAGGCCCCATTGCCAAGATTCTGGACATCAACCACGGCAACCGGATGCTCACCCTTTCTTCCGTTGCTTCCAGCGCCAAAGGGCTGCACAGTTATCTCTCCCGGGAAAAGGGCGATGAGTATGACCTGACCCACGCCCAGTGGAAGCAGGGCGACGTGGTGACCACCACCATCCGCTGCGCCCAGGGGCAGACCATTGTGCTGACGCTGGACACCACTCTCCCCCGCTATTATTCCCGCGGGTTCCATGTACAGGGCACGCTGGGAATGTATGAGGAGGAAAACCGCTCTTTGTTCCTGGACGGCGTTCACAATAAATGGGACTTTAACTGGAAGCCCCAGTGGGGAAATATTGAGGAATACCGGGAACAGTATGAACATCCCATCTGGAAAGAATACCTGAACAATGGCATTACCGGAGGCCACGGAGGAATGGACGGCCTGGTGATGGGTTCCTTTGTGCGCCATGCCCTTTCGGGAGAGCCCATGCCTATCGACGTCTATGATATGGCCGCCTGGATGAGCATTACCGCCCTTTCAGAGGAATCCATCGCCAAGGGCGGCGCACCGGTAGAAATCCCCGACTTTACCAGCGGACGCTGGATTCTGCCGGATTGGAAAGCCGCAGAACTGTAATTGGATGCGAACAGGGAATCCCTTTTTCAAGGGACTCCCTGTTTTTATATCCAGATACCTTACATTGTTTCAAAAGTTCAACAAAATTTCATCTGTTTTCATTGCCTTGTTTGTCGGAATAGGTTATAATGAAGAAAAGCCTATCCATAATGGCAGCATTCAAAAGAAGGAAAGGAAGTATCCCCTTGAATATCATTCTCAGTGCTGACCGTACCTGTGACCTTACCCAGGAACTTTGCGACCTGTTTGACGTGCATACCATCCCTTATCACATTGAACTGGAGGGGAAGGATTACCAGGACAGCGTGAATATTTTGCCGGAGGATCTTTACCGTGCCTGGCGGGAGCGGAAAAAGCTCCCCCGTACCAGCGCCATCAATGTGGAGGAATACGAAACCTATTTCCGCCCCTGGGTGGATGCCGGATACGAAGTGGTACATTTCTGTTTGGGAAGCGCCCTTTCCAGCAGCTACCGTAACTGCTGTTTGGCGGCGGAAAACCTGGGCGGCCACGTACATCCTATCGACAGCCATTCCCTTTCCACGGGGACTGCCCTACAGGTGATGGACTGCCGCGACCGTATCTGTGCCGGGGAATCGGCAAAGAAAATTGCGGAATACTTCTCCCGCTCCACCCAAAAGTACCACGCCAGCTTTATTCTGGACACCCTGGAATTTCTCCACGCCGGCGGGCGCTGCTCGGCGGTGGCGGCTTTTGGTGCCAATCTTTTGAAGCTCAAGCCCTGCATTGAGGTGGACAACACCAGTGGCGGCATGGGGGTGGGAAAAAAGTACCGGGGCCGCTTGGACGCGGTGTTGACCCAATATACCCAGGAAAAGCTCAACCAGTATTCCGACATCCGCACCGACCGGATCTTCATCACCCATTCCGGCATTGACCCC
>CALWIS010000193.1 GCA_944380795.1 uncultured Clostridia bacterium
GGTTCTATGATGGCCCATTCTGCATCTGTCACTTCATATCGATGAATCGTCATGCTATCACTTCCTTGTACTGCCTATGATAGAATCCTTTTATGTCTTTTTCTTGTCTTTTTAACACTTTTTTTGGGCGTTTTTGAGTTTTCAGATACACCCTAGCCCGCCCAGAAGATGGCAAAGCAAAAAATATTCTGGAGAAATACTGCTGGGAATTATTTGCAGGCACCGTAGTCATATGGTTCTTGCAGGGGCATTTCCGGTATAATATGGCCACTGCAGCTCTGTGGGCTCTTGCTAATATCCTGCGTGTCGTATCGCTGTTCCTGTGTGCCCAGCGCCTGCAAATCGGGATCAGCCCACGTTCTTGCATCAAAATGCGCAAGATGAGTACGCGAATCTATTTCTTACATTTTACTGCGATCTATTTTGTGAAGATGTGTTCAAAAATAGTTGGACATTCTCTTAATGAGATTTCTTTGTTCATCACTTGTGCAGCAATTCTAACTGTTGTGAGTTATGCGCTGGATTTTGATAAATTGAGTTGGAGCAAAAAACTGTTCTGAATTATTTCATTGCCGAGGAGGAGAAAAGCAGTGTATCGTGTTTTGCATATTATGGCGGGAGCAGATGCTGGAGGAATTTCAACGGTCGTTCTGAACTATTATCGTGTGCTCGACCGGACGAAGATCCATTTTGATATTGCAGTTACGACCGACATGATTGGGCAGAATGCGGCAGAAATGGAAAAGCTTGGCGCAAAAATCTATCGGCTGCCGTTAAAATCCACTGGTCTTAAGGTTTTTGATTCTGCATTGACAGAGCTTCTGAAGAGTGGAAATTATCAGGCGGTCCATGTCCATGAAAATGAGACTTCCTATGTTGCACTACGCATTGCAAAGAAGGCTGGAATACCTCAAAGAATCGCACATGCGCATACATCTTCACCGTATGTATCTGTTAAAAGCGAAATCAGAAGACTATCAGGGTGTGTTTTGAACTATTATTATGCCACAAATGTGATTGGGTGCGGTTGGCTTGCTGGAGAACGAGTTTTTGGCAAAATTAATATGCGTCGCAAGAAAGCTTGTGTTTTGCCAAATGCCATAGATACCAATAAGTTCTATTTCAGCGAGCGAATAAGAAATAAAATACGGCACGAGCTTACTGTTGAAAAAAATTATGTGATTGGAATGGTAGGCCGACTTTCTGAACAGAAGAATTACATGAAGGCAATTGAGATAATGGAAATGTATCATAAATCGAATCCTAAAGCAGTTCTTTTGTGCGCTGGAAACGGAGAACTTGAGCAAGGCATTCGTAATATGATAGCCAACAAGCAAATGAGTAATTATGTGAGGCTTTTAGGAAGAAGGTCGGATGTCGAACAGCTTTATTCGGCATTTGATGTTTTATTAATGCCATCGAAGTATGAGGGATTTCCAGTTGCAGCGGTAGAGGCAATTAGTGAAGGATTACCGGTTTTGTTGTCAGACACGATAACAAAAGAATTGAAGAATTGTCGGAATGTGTTTTACCTGCCGCTCCATGATACCAGACCGTGGCTTGACAAACTGGAGTTGGTCAGCAGACAGGATATGGCCGACCGGAGCTATGGACGAGAACAACTAAAAAAGAACGGGCTGGATATCCATGATACCGCAAAACAGCTGGAAAATATCTATTTGAAATTTGGGGCAGATGTACGATGATAAGGAAAACTACAAGAGATTTTGTTCTATTGTGTATAGCTATTACATATATTCTAACCGGAAACATGCTGTCAATTTTCTCGACAGGATTTCCGTTCCGTGACTATTTAAGATTGATTTTGGCCGCATGGGGGATTATTACGCTGTTTCGAATGATTGATGTTCGAAGAATTGCGATAAAAAATATTCTGACCCCTTTGTTGTTTTTGACGTTTCTGATCATACCAACGACAGTTCTGTTTTACGGACTAAAGACAGATTTTACATGGACTGTTTTGCAGGTGGGCGATGCTTTGGCATGGATAGGAGTCTTCTCAATAGCGTATCGCGTTGGACTTCAATATCCCGGAATGATAAAGAAGGCGGCCCCTGTTCTTGCTTGTAGTATTATTATTTATGCTGCCTTATTTACACAGGTCAAACTGTTTAGTGCTGGACGTGGCATCCCGCTTATCAGTACGGCGTACTATACCCTGTTTTTTCTTCCGTTTGCCCTATTATCGGAGAAGAAAATTATCAAATGGGGTGGAACAGTTCTTGTGCTTTATACGTTGCTGCTATGTATGAAGAGAACGGGCTTTATTGCATTTGTGGTCGGTATCGTCATTTATATTCTGGTAGAATACCGTTCCGCACCCAAAGGATCGAAGAAAAGAGCATTTGTGCTCCTTGGTGGTCTGCTTGCCCTTACAGCTATGTATTTTTTCATTATGGAAAACACAAGGGGTACGTTCAGTGTCATTGATCGATTACTGTCAACAGGACAGACTTCAAATGAAGGACGAGAAGATGTTTGGCCGGTGGTCATAAGTATGATAAGATACTCTGATATCATAGCGGTGATTTTTGGTCATGGATTTGATACTGTGATTGAAAATTCGCCGCTTGCCCTGAGTGCGCATTGCGATTTCCTTGAGGTAATCTATGACTATGGTGTTTCTGGATTGTTACTCTATTTGACTTTTTATAAACGGTTATGGAATGGCTTTATTAAGATGTATCGTCAAGGGTCGGAGCTGGCAGCCCCTATGAGTTTTACATTTGTCACCGCTTTTGTTGTATCGCTTTTTTCACACTTGATTATTTTCCCATCCTATTTTCTGGGATTCTGTTTGTTTTGGGGGTTGGCAATGGGAAGCGTTGACTCGGAAGAAGCAAATTCGCTGAGGTATTGAGATGAAAGATAAAGACGCTTTAGTATCGGTCGTTATCCCGACTTACAACGTTGAGAATTACATCGGGCATTGTGTCAGCTCACTTCTGCGGCAGACTTACAGAAATATTGAGGTCATCATTGTATCCGATGGCTCAACAGACCGCAGTGTGGAAATCTGCCGTGAGATGCAAAAAACAGATGGGCGCATCCGCATCATTGAAAAAGAAAATGGCGGTGTGAGCTCTGCGCGCAATATGGGAATCCGTTGTGCGGCAGGGGATTATCTGATGCTTGTTGACAGTGACGATTGGGTTGAACAAAATACAATTGAGACGATGCTTCGGGCAATTCAGGATAACCAGACAGATGCCTGCTTTTCAAATTGCTATTATAGGAATGAGTGGAATGTAGTAACAGCTATGCACTGCAAGGAAGAACCCAAGGTCGCAGCACATGAGTTGATAAAGAAACATCTCAAATACCAGTTTCTGGCATCGACTTGTTTAACCTTGGTAAGGTTAACCAAGGTTAAACAATGTATGTTTGATGAATCAATCCACACATTAGAGGACTGGGAATATAACTTTAGAATGCTCAACTGTATTGATTCTGGAACAATCATCAACGAACCTTTGTATCATTACAGGGAAGTGCCGGGTAGTGCGAGCCAGTCTAAACTAAATGAAAGAAAACTAACTTGTTTCTTAATTCCAGAGCGTGTAGAAAGATACATCAAGGAGAATGATCTCCCTTATGAAAAGTCAGTAGGATATATATGGATTTTTTTGCTCAATCATATGCTTGTCCTTTTGGCAAACAATGAATATGTCCCCACTGAAGCGAAGAAGCTGAAGAAAATAGCACAAAAAAAACTTGTGTACGCATGGACGGCAGACAATATTCCCCTGAAGCAGCGAATTTATACATTGATGTGTGCAATCTCACCCAGGGTGTTTTGCTGGGTTTATCATTTAAAATACCTGAGGAGGAAATAATATAATGAAAAAAAAGACGGCAATTATAACATTCCATTGTGTACCTAATTATGGGGCCGTTTTGCAGGCATATGCATTGCAGACCAAACTTAAAGAGGTGAGCTCAGAAGTGGGCATTGTGGATTACCGGCCGTCTAGGCTCACAGCAGAATATAAGGATATCAGCTTTTATTCCATCTTTTCCGTTGCTGGTTCGCTGTGGTCATTGAATTCTTTCAGGAAGAAAAAGAAGAAATTTGCACAGTTTGAAAATGAATATTTAGACTTGATTCCCTGTGATGAGCGTAATGGGACGGTCATATTGAAGGATGCAACACCAGATATCGTTTTTTTGGGAAGTGACCAGATTTGGAATCCGGATATTACGCATGGGTTCGATCGAGTGTATTTCGGCGATATCATTGTAAATGCGCCCTTTCGGGCAGCTTCATATGCAGCCAGTATCGGCAAGAAGAATTTTACAGTAGAAGAAAAAACCGGTTTTGCAGAGCTGATCCAAAAAGTCGAAGACGTCTCTGTTCGCGAAAAAGAAGCGCAGATTATGATAGAACAAGAATTTGGAAAAAAGGTCAAGGTCGTTGTTGATCCTACCATTCTTGCTGGAAAAATGTGCTTTGAATCTTTGGCAAAGCCTGTTCCGTACAAAAAGTATCTCTTATTTTACTCTCTTACCGGGATGAAAGAATCCGCAGCTATGGCAGATAAAGTGGCACGCTACTGCGGATATAAGCTGGTAGAGCTTAGTGGACGGCGAAAGCCTTACATTGTTCCTCAGCACACAACCATCTATGATGCTGGGCCTATTGATTTTGTATCGCTTTTCTATAATGCAGAATATATTGTTACGGATTCGTTCCATGGTACAGTATTTTCGCTGTTGTTCCATAAAAAGTTCATCTCACTCGCAAACAAAAAAAGAGGTGGAAGAATCACAGGTCTTTTGGAAGCGGTAGGACTGATACATCATTGCACTGACCGGTTTGACCGTGAAATCGTTCTCGAGGAGATCGCATGGGACGAAGTCGACAGAAAAATCGAGGAAATGCGTGCGGAATCAATCGATTATATTATGCGGGTAATGGGTGAATAAAATGCAACTATATGTAAAAAAAGAGGATTGCTGCGGATGTGGAGCCTGCATGAATGCCTGCCCTAAAAAAGCAATTCATATGGAACCAGATCGGCAGGGATTTTTATACCCGGTAATCAATACGGTGAAATGCGTAGATTGCGGATTATGCAAACAGAGTTGCCAAATTGGAAAAGCAAGAGCAGTGCAGAATGAAGAACCATCAAATTGCTTTGGCGTAAAGAATAGCGATTGCATTCGTGCTGTGTCTTCGTCTGGCGGTGTTTTTACAGCCCTTTTGGATAAATTTATTATCGGGGGGTCAGCAGCTGTAGGCGCAGTCTTTGATTCTGAGATGAACGTGGTACATAAGACCGCGAATACTCGAAAGGAGTGTGATGCCTTCAGAGGAAGCAAATATGTCCAGAGCAATATGGGAACCATTTATAAAGAAGTTGCAGATACTCTTTCCAGTGGGCAGCAGCTTTTGTTCAGCGGAACTCCGTGTCAGGTGGCTGGACTGAAAGAATACATTAAGGCACATCGGATTGATGAGGCTAGACTTCTTACGGTAGATCTGGTGTGCCATGGTGCACCATCACCGAAGATCTGGGCGGATTATATTTCGGCTATAGAAAAGAAGTATCATTCCGATGTTGAGACCTACACATTTCGTGATAAATCCGTCGGCTGGAGAGGCTATCATGTTAGAGTCGGTTTAGCAAATGGCGACTCCATCGCCCAGAATAATCTGACGCAGTCGTTTGCTGTTATCTTTGGAAAAGAAGTCATGTTGCGCCCAAGTTGTTTTTACTGCCCGTATGCATCGATGGAACGCTGTGGTGACGTTACAATCGGGGATTTTTGGGGAATTGAGGGAATTGACAAGGATTTTTCGGACAATAAAGGAATCTCTATGGTTCTGGTCAACACGCCAAAGGGAGAGAAAATGTTCTCCGCAATAAGACCAGAATTGAATGTGAAAGAGTACCCGTCCGATGTGCTGACGCAACCAAACCTGAGAAAACCGACAGATTTTAGTTTGGACTACGATGCTTTTTGGAATGACTATGATTCAAAGGGCTATTTGTATATTGCAAAAAAATATGGAGGATATGGTATCTTTCGTAAATTCCGTTATTATAAGAACGCTGTTAAGCGAAAACTAATGAAGTAAAAGGAGCGTAGTGATTATTGAACAGATATAAAAAACTAATAAAAAACACAGCATTGATCACAGTTGGAAACTTCGCATCAAAGCTGTTGACTTTTTTTCTCCTGCCGCTTTACACTGCAATATTAACGACGGCGGAGTATGGCGTTGCGGACCTGATGACTACGACAGTCAATCTGATCACACCTTTTTTTACATTGATTATCTCGGAAGCCGTAATGAGGTTTGCGCTAGATAAAGAGTGCGATAAAAAACAAGTTCTATCCATTGGACTTTTTGTGACTCTGCTCGGCTCAGTAGTAATGTTGGCCTTTTCTCCTTTGATAAGGTTCAGTTCGGATTTGAAGCCGTACTATGTGTTGTTTCTCTTGTATTATTTTGTGACGGCAGTACATACAATTATTTCGCAATTTGTAAAAGGAATAGAGAAGGTAACGGTGTATGCTTCGAGTGGGGTACTGCACACGATGACCTTCATTGCATTTAATATTTTATTCCTTGTTGTCCTCAAAATAGGAATTAATGGGTATCTGCTTTCGATGGTTTTGTCGAATTTAATCACTATTTTGTATTTGTTTTTGGGTGCTAAGCTTTGGCAGTACATTGTTCCGCCCAAAGAGATAAGCCGAGAGTTGGCTCGTAAGATGCTTCAATATTCTGTACCAATGATTCCAAACTCGCTGAGCTGGTGGGTAAGCAATTCTTCTGATAAATATATGCTTACTTTTTTCTGCGGTGTAGCTGCAACAGGAGTATATTCGGTTTCACAGCGCATTCCTTCTCTTTTTGCAACGATTTCAACAATCTTCATCAGCAGTTGGCAGATTTCAGCTATTGATGATTTTGGAAGCAAGGAATCCATTGATTTTTACAGCCGGATTTATAGAATTTATTCAACATTCAACATAATGGCGCTCTCTGGATTGATTCTTTTAACAAAGCCTCTTGCAAAATTCCTGTTTTCAAAATCATTCTTTGACGGGTGGCAGTTCGTGCCGGTACTCTTGATGGCATTTCTGTTTCAGGCGATGTCGAGCTATCTAGGAACGATTTACACATCGGCAAAGAAAACAAAAATGTTGTTTATATCGACCATAATTGCGGCAATAGCTAATATCGCTCTGAATGCAATTCTTATTCCAGCTTTTGGTGCACAGGGGGCTGCAATCGCTACCTTTGCAAGCTACCTTATTATTTGGCTTATACGACTTATTGATACTCGAAAAATTATCAAACTGCAGATAGCCTACAGGACAGATATTATATCCTATTCTCTTCTGGCAGCACAAATTTGTATCGTAGTATCTGATTCGTCATTTATGTATTTTGGATCATGTGTGATTTTTGTCCTGCTTGCTATTTTGAATTTTAGTGTGATTAAGGATATCTTAGTAAAATTCAGAACAGGAAAATAAGTTTGACATACCGTATGTAAATTGAAAATGAGGAAAAAACTATAATGGGAAAGTATTTTGAAACCGATGGCTTCCGTGGCGAAGCTGGCATCACTTTGACCGCCGACCATGCCTACAAGGTTGGCCGCTTCCTTGGCTGGTATTACAACGCACTGCGTGAGCGCAACGGCAACAACGAGCCTGCCCGCATCGTCATCGGTAAGGACACCCGCCGCAGCTCCTATATGTTCGAGTACAGTCTGGTCGCAGGTCTGACCGCTTCCGGCGCAGATGCCTACTTGCTGCACGTCACTACCACCCCTTCCGTGGCCTACATTGCCCGTGTGGATGACTTTGATTGCGGCATCATGATTTCTGCCAGCCATAATCCCTACTACGATAACGGCATCAAGCTGATCGACTGCTATGGTGAGAAGATGCCGGAGGAAATCTTGCTGTTAGTCGAGGATTACATCGACGGAAAACTCCATGTGTTCGATAAGGACTGGCCGGAGCTGCCCTTTGCCCACCGGGAACACATCGGCTGCACTGTGGACTATGTGTCCGGTCGTAACCGCTACATGGGATACCTGATCAGCCTCGGAATCTATTCCTTCAAGGGTGTCAAGGTCGGTCTGGACTGTGCCAACGGCTCCAGCTGGAACATTGCCAAGTCTGTGTTTGATGCTCTGGGAGCAGATACCTATGTCATCAATGCACAGCCCAACGGTCTGAACATCAACAACAATGCTGGTTCTACCCACATCGAGGGTCTGCAGAAGTTCGTGGTTGAAAAGGGCCTGGACATCGGTTTTGCCTATGACGGCGATGCTGACCGTTGCCTGTGTGTGGATGAGAAGGGTAATGTCATCACTGGCGACCATATCCTGTACATCTACGGCTGCTATATGAAGGAGCGTGGCAAGCTGCTGACCAATACCGTCGTTACCACGGTCATGTCCAACTTTGGCCTGTATAAGGCTTTTGATGAGAAGGGCATCGGCTACGCCAAGACTGCAGTGGGTGACAAGTACGTCTATGAGTACATGGCTAAGAACGGCTGCCGTATCGGCGGTGAGCAGAGTGGTCATATTATCTTCAGCAAGTACGCCAGCACCGGTGATGGTATCCTGACCAGCCTCAAGATGATGGAAGTAATGCTTGCCAAGAAGGTTCCCATGAGTAAGCTCGCTGAACCTCTTAAAATCTATCCGCAGGTGTTGGAGAATGTTCGTGTGACCGACAAGAAGGCCGCACAGGATGACGAGGCAGTGCAGGCAGTAGTCAAGGCCGTAGCCGAGGCACTGGGTGACACTGGTCGTATCCTTGTCCGTGAATCTGGTACGGAGCCTGTTGTGCGTGTGATGGTCGAAGCTCCCGACCACGACACTTGCCAGAAGTATGTGACGCAGGTTGTGGAGACCATTAAGAGCAGAGGCTACGGAGTTTGAGCGCAAACCTGAAGCGAGGATGCGGAATCCTGCTGATTGCATCTGTAGTTCTTCTTTCTATCTTGGCGCTACTGCCAGATGCTGATGTAGACCACGATGCAGGATACACAGCCTCAGAGCTGAGTATCCGAGAAACCGTAGATGGAAGCGTGACCAGCACAAGCTATGTGAATCCTGATGGGGTAATCACAGATGCCATTGATATGGGCTATGCAACCGTGTGCAGAATGCGGGATGATAACGGCCGAGTTGTAGAAGAACGTTATCTTGATGCAAACGGAGACCCTGTGGCAAGATATGGCGATTATTACGGGTTATCGTATGAATACGATGAAACGAGT
>CALWIS010000194.1 GCA_944380795.1 uncultured Clostridia bacterium
CTCCATACCGCCGTTGTACCAGTCCACCGGGGACCAGTAATCGAGAGCCTCTTTTGAGGCAAGAGCCTTATCGTTGTGGGGGTCCATATACCTGAGGAAATACCAGGAAGAACCGGCCCACTGAGGCATGGTGTCCGTCTCGCGACGGGCAGGGCCTCCGCAGCAGGGACAGGTGGTATTCACCCAATCGGTCATCTTGCTTATTGGTGATTCACCGTCATCCGTTGGCTCATAGTTCTCCACGTCGGGGAGAGTCAGCGGCAGCTGGTCCTCCGGCAGAGGCACCCAGCCGCACTTCTCACAGTATACCATGGGTATTGGCTCTCCCCAGTACCTCTGGCGGGAGAACACCCAGTCGCGGAGCTTGAAGTTCACCTTCTCATGGCCGATTCTCTTTTCCGTCAAATGCTCGATAATGCACTTCTTGGCCTCTTCCACAGTCAAGCCATCCAGTATCCCGGAGTTGACCATGATGCCAGTTTCGCAGTCGGTGAAGGCTTCTTTCTCCACATCGCCGCCCTTTACCACTTCGATAATGGGCAGATTGAACTTCTTTGCAAACTCCCAGTCACGGGGATCATGGCCAGGCACAGCCATAATGGCGCCAGTGCCGTAGGATACCAGCACATAGTCGGAGATGAAAATCGGGATTTCTTTCCCGGTGAGGGGGTTAATAGCAGAAACGCCGTCCAGGCGCACACCGGTTTTCTCTTTAACAACCTCGGTGCGCTCAAAGTCGGACTTTCTGGCGGCTTCTGCCTGATAAGCACGGATCTCATCCATGTTGCGGAGCTTATCGGCCCACTTTTCCAGGTAAGGATGCTCAGGGGAAACTACCATGTAGGTAGCGCCATACAGAGTATCCGGACGGGTGGTGTAAATGGTCAGCTTATCCCCAGCGGTGGTATTGAAATCCACCTCTGCGCCGGTGGAACGGCCAATCCAGTTGATCTGCTGGGCCTTTACCCGCTCGGGGTAATCCACCTGGTCCAGATCGTCGATGAGGCGCTGGGCGTATTCGGTGATCTTCAGGATCCACTGAGACTTGACCTTGCGCACTACCTCACTGCCGCAGCGCTCACACACGCCGTTGACCACTTCTTCGTTGGCCAGCACACATTTACAGGAAGTGCACCAGTTGACGGCCATTTCCTTTTTATAGGCCAGGCCGTGCTTTAACAGCTGGAGGAAAATCCACTGGGTCCACTTGTAGTACTCGGGGTCAGTGGTATTGATCTCCCGGCTCCAGTCAAAGGAGATACCCAGAGACTGAATCTGCTTTTTAAAACGGGCGATGTTCTGCTTGGTCACCTCGGCGGGATGTACATGGTTCTTAATGGCGTAGTTCTCGGTGGGCAGACCAAAAGCGTCCCAGCCGATGGGGTACAGCACATTGTAACCCTGCATCCGGCGCTTTCTGGAAACGATGTCCAGAGCGGTGTAGGGACGGGGATGTCCCACGTGAAGGCCCTGTCCAGAGGGATAAGGGAACTCCACCAAGGTATAGTATTTGGGTTTGTCGGAATCATTGGAAGCATGGAAAACACCAGCTTCTTCCCACTTTTCTTGCCATTTGGGTTCAATTGCTTTAGGATCGTATCTCATGAGAGGAATGCTCCTTTTATAAAAATGAATTGGTTTACAAAATATACTTATTCGGAAAGCTCCGGGTCCACCTCTTCCCCGTCCTGCCACAGGCGGTCTAGGTCGTAGAAGCTGCGGGATTCCTGGGTAAACACATGGACTACCACACTGTCATAATCCAGCAGCACCCAGGAATTGGAGTTATAGCCCTCAATATGGCTGGGGGCAACTCCCTGCTCTTTTAAACAGTATTCCACTTCATCGGCCAGCGCTTTGACCTGCGTGTTGCTGGTACCGGTGGCGATGACGAAGTAATCCGCAATTACAGAAAGTTCCGTGATGTGCAGAATCTTCAGATTCAGGGCTTTTTTGCTGTCCAGCGCTTTGGCAGCGGCTTTGGCCAGTTCCAGTTCTGTCATAGATTTGTTCCTTCCTTTATGATTGGTTTTCCTTAGTTTGTGTTTGAAAATGTTCGGGATGCATCAGCGCCCAGTTAAAGGCGGCCACGGTATCGGGATGGATGGGAACCTCCTGTTTGGCCAAATCTTCGATGGTAAAGGCCAAGCCCTCAATCATAGCTAGGCGTAGATTGGTGTGAGCTTTTTCCCGCATCCGCTCCACGCCGGGGTAATCCCGGTCGGCAGAGGTGAAATCCGCAATAAAAACCACCTGCTCCAAGGGACTCATACCGGCGTGTCCCACTGTGTGGTAATACACTGCATTGAGGATCTCCCGGTCGTGGATATGCAGCACCTCCTGCAAATAAGCCATACCACTAAAAGCATGGTACAGCTTTTTAGCGCTTTGTTCCACTTCGGAAAGATGAAGCCCCGCCCTTTCGATAAGCGTAAGCTGTTCGGCAGGAGTGGAATCCTTCATACAATCATGAAGCACACCGGCTTCGGCAGCTTTTTTTGGGTCTGCGCCGTATTTTTCCGCAAGAATCACTGCCTCAAAGGCCACATTGATACTGTGACGGTAGCGATAATCACTGAGCAGGGGACGTATTTGTTCCGCATAGGCTTTGGCAGTGGGAAATCTTCTAAAAAGGGATTCTTCCCTTTCCTTGTCTTTTTTACCCAAACAAACCCTCTCCTTTCCCAATAAATAACAAACCCCGGATACAGCCTGCGCCATATCCGGGGCGAAACATTTCTGTTCGCGGTACCACCCTGATTCGGCCGCATTCCACGGCCCTTTGTGGATCACAAGATCCCAGCCGGTAACGGGGCCATCCGTCCGCCCCTTATCAGAGCGAAGGCTCCGGGGCGAGCTATCCACAGCAGCTTCCTGCCAGCTTTCACCAACCGCCGGCTCTCTGTAAGGCTTTTCTGCTGTCTTTTTCCCTTCACAGCCTATTGCATATTATAACTGTTATCGTAAATTATACTCTACACTGCTTCCTTATGTCAAGGGAAACCCCCGTTTTTCCTGAAAAGTATCCCTTTTTCTGTTACAGCGTGGTAAAATCCGGTTCAACTTTGCTTTTTCTTCCTTTTATTCCTTGTGGAAAAATTATCATCCCGAGCCCCAACCCCAGAAACAGCAATCCGCCCAACAGATAGAGAATCAGAGCGACTATTTGTGGGGATAGTACAGAAGTAGAAACAGAAGGATCTTCTGGATCATATTTGACTGAAAAAGGCTCATCAATTTCTTTTTTGGAAGTGGAACCCACGATTTCTCCCGTATAGACAGTGTCGTTCACCATGTATTCGTAGGTAATATCATATACCCACTTTCCTCTTCTATGCCGACGGGAACCACTGATTTCCCAGCGCCGCTCTACCGAAGTGACCACCGCATCAGCAGTAGGCCAGTCCTTTTGTGATTGCTGCTCTTGATAATTGGAAAAGCCAGTATAACCAAAGAAACAGCCTCCGATGAAAAAAATAATCCCCATCAAGACCACAATTTTCCGTTTCAAGCTTTACCTCCTTCGCTTTGCCGGTACAGCTCTTTTTCCCGAATGTATCCGGCCACCTCCGTACAAACCAACCCTTCCAATGAGCGCCCTTCTGCCACAGCTTCCCGCACCAGCGTACTGGACACTGGCAGATACCGGATATTACAGAGCAGGGTTTCGGCGCCCCGGGTGCGCAAAAACTGAGCGTGCTCTTCCAGCCGTGTCATTCCATCCGGGCTCCTGGGAGCGGCACACAGGGTGGCTAACCGATAAATTTTCTCGGGCCATCGCCAATGGTCTACGGTAAGGAACATATCCTCTCCCATAAGCAAATACCACTGGCAGTCGGGATACAGCCTATGCAGTTCTTCCAGCGTCTGGGCGGTATAGCTTTTTCCGGCCCGCTGAATTTCCAAATCGGAAACCTGGAGGCGCTCATCCTCAGCCGCTGCCAGACGGCACATGGCCAGACGGTCCTCAGGGCTTGCCAGTTGGTGTGCCTGCTTGTGCGGCGGCTGGAAGGTAGGCATCAGCAGCACATGATCCAACCCCAGCTGGTCGGCAAAATCTTTTACTAGGTGGATATGGGCTTCATGGATGGGATTGAACGTTCCGCCATACAGGCCGATTTTTGCCATAATAATCCCCTTCTCAGTCTTTTCCCTTGGGAAGTACAATTTTGGGCTCCTTGGGGTGGCGGCGATACAGCACAAACCGGGTGCCGATGACCTGCACCACCTCGGAATTTGTCTCCTTGGCCAGCTCTTCGGCTGCTTCCCGAGCAGAGAGGGGGGCAGTCTCCAAAGCGCGGCCTTTAATCAGTTCCCGGGCGGTGAGGGCATCGTCAGCCTGCTTTACCAACTCGGGGCTCATGCCGGATTTTCCCACCATAACGATGGTATCAATGGGGTTTGCCAGGGAACGCAGATAGGCTCTTTGTTTGCTTGTTAACATATACTTACTCCTTTTATTCAGGTTATTTTTTCAAATACTCTTTCAGTACCAGATGGAATTTTTCCAGCGCCTTGCCGCGATGGCTCACGGCGTCCTTCTCAGCGGCGGTCATCTGGGCAAAGGTCTTTTCACCGCAGAGGAAAATGGGGTCATAGCCAAAGCCATCCTCCCCAGCAGGGGCAAAAGCAATGGAACCGGGGCAATCGCCCTCAGCCCGCAGGATATCTCCGTTGGGGAACACACAGCAAATGGCGCTGACAAACCGGGCGGTGCGTTTTTCGGCGGGAACCTCCGCAAGCTCGCCCAGCAGCTTTTCGATACGCTGGGCATCGGTGGCGTCCTCCCCAGCATACCGGGCGGAATACACACCCGGACGGCCATCCAGCGCGTCCACCTCCAAGCCGGAGTCATCAGCTACAGCAGGAAGGCCGGTTTCCTCACAGGCAGCCTTTGCCTTTAAATAGGCGTTTTCGGCAAAAGTGGTGCCGGTCTCCTCCACCTCAGAAAGATCGGCAGTGACAGCGTCCACGCCTAAAGGGGAAAGGATGCGCTGTAATTCCTGCAATTTATGTTTGTTATGGGTTGCGATGACAAATTTCATGGGAAACCTCCTAGTTGGTGTGAGCATTTTCGTCTAACTCCCCTTTTAGAGGAGCAGAGGCAGGGATAAGTGGAAGAACCAAGGAGGCCCCTTTTTTCTTGCAAAAAGGGGCCTCTTAGAAAATATCCCAGTGGGATATTTTCTAATTCACCACCAAAAATGCGCCCTCTGGTATAAAGAATTCCGCTCTCTGCGGAGAGCGGCCAGAGGCTCCGCGCCCCTGGACCGCGCCAAAGGGACTAAGTCCCTTTGGAATCCATATATTCGCGGGATAGAGACTACTTTTTATAAGTTTGCTCCGCGCGTACTGTTTCTCCACAAATCGCCTGTGAGTGCGTCTCCGCTTACCAGCGATCGTCTCGCTCAAACAGTGCACGGGCAAAATCATCGGCATCAAAGGGCTGCAAGTCGTCTACCTTCTCCCCTACACCGATAAACTTCACCGGCAGACCCAGTTCCTCCCGGATGGCCAGCACCACACCGCCCTTGGCGGTGCCGTCCAGCTTGGTGAGCACAATACCGGTAATTCCTGCTGCCGCGCTGAATTCCCGGGCCTGGTTCACGCCGTTCTGTCCGGTAGTGGCATCCAGCACCAGCAACACCTCTTTGTCGCAGTCCGGCAGTTCCCGGTCAATAATGCGGTTGATTTTCGCCAACTCGTCCATCAAATTTTTCTTATTGTGCAGCCGTCCAGCAGTGTCGCAGATAATCACATCACTGCCACGGGCTTTGGCCGCTGCAATGGTATCAAACACCACCGCCGCCGGGTCGCTGCCCTCGGCGTGCTTAATCATGGGGACGCCGGCACGCTGGCTCCATACCTCCAGCTGCTCAATGGCCGCCGCACGGAAGGTATCCGCCGCGCCCAAAATCACCTGTTTGCCCTCCCCTTTCAGCCGGGAAGCCAGCTTGCCGATGGTGGTGGTTTTACCAGCACCATTGACGCCGATTACCAAAATAATAGAGGGCCGCGTGCTAATGTTCAATTCTTCTCCGCCGCGAATCATCTCGGCGACGGTTTCCTGCAACAACCCCATAATGGCGTTGGGGTCTTTGACTCCCTCTTCCTTTACCCGGCGGCGCAGGGTATCGCAGATATGCCCGGCAGTGGTAACACCTACATCTCCCATGACCAGCAACTCTTCCAGCTCTTCGAAAAGCTCCTCGTCAATTTTGGTAAAGGAATGCAGCATCCCGCTGATCTGGGAACTGATGCTTTCCCGGGTCTTTTTCAAACCTTCTTTAATTTTATTGAATAATCCCACTTAAACCACTCCATTCTTATTGCTGCTCCTACTATACCATAAATCCGGTGAGAAATCCACGCACCTCTCAATAAAGA
>CALWIS010000195.1 GCA_944380795.1 uncultured Clostridia bacterium
CTGTATTATACCAGCACTCTCTGCGGACTACAATCTTCTTTCACATCTTAAGACGGCCGCTCTCTCCACAGACAGCATAAAACTTCAAATTGCAGTTTTCCTCCCGGCCGGTTATAATACTGCCAAAAGGAGGTACACGCCATGGCACTCTACGCTTTAGGCGATCTGCACCTCAGCTTTCAGGCCGACAAGTCCATGGACCGCTTCGGCAGTGTCTGGAAGCACCATGTGCGCAAGATCGAAAAATATGTGAACAAGATCGTGCAGCCCGAGGACACCCTCGTCCTCACCGGCGACCATTCCTGGGGGCGCGACCTCGCCGAGTGTGAGGAAGACCTCGCCTTCATCGCGCGCCTGCCCGGGCGCAAGATCCTCCTGCGCGGCAACCACGACATGTTCTGGGCAGTCAGCAAGACCGCCCGGCTGAACGCGCGCTACGAGGGGCAGCTCTTTTTCCTGCAGAACAACTTTGCCGCCTATGGCGACGTCGCCCTCGTCGGCACCAAAGGCTATACCTTCGAAGGCCCCTTCTATCTCGACGTCTGGGGCAACATCATCGGCTGGGACCAGGACGCGCAGGCACAAGCTGAAAAACTCGTCGCCCGCGAATGCGCGCGCCTCGAAGAGTCCTTCCGCCAGGCCGCAGCCGCTGGCTACCAGCGCTTCGTCATGTTCCTGCATTACCCGCCCACCAACATCCTTGAAGAGACCTCGCCCTTCACCGAGATCGCCGAGCGTTACGGCGCCGAGAAAGTCGTCTACTCCCACTGCCACGGCCTCAAACGCTTCGGCGACAGCATCCGCGGCCCCTTCCACGGCATCGACTACCTGCTCGTCAGCGGCGATTACCTGAACTTCAAACCCGCCCTCGTGCTGCCGTGAGGGAACAAGCGGAATTTTCCCGATACACCAGCAACGGAAGTGTATCCGGAAAATATTGACGAGCAGGTGCTTGCAACATGAGCACGATAAAAAGATCAGAAATGAAAGGAAAAGTGATATGAGAAAAATCCTATTTGTATGCCACGGCAGGATTTACCGGACGTGAAAAAACGCCTGTAAATCAAGCACTTCCTGTGTTTCAGCCTCAGTTTTACCAATGATTTACCAATATTTCTGGAGAGCCAGGCTTGCTACCTATCACATCAGAATGAGGAGATCAACAACATGGAAGAACTCAAAAATCATATTTGCGATGAACATAATGGTCTGCGGTATACGTTGGTTGGCGACTACTACATTCCCGACTTGCAGCTACCGGAAGAAACCCGCCCTATTGGGATTTGGGGGCGGATGCAAAAAGACTATTTGGCGCAGTATCATCCAGCCCTGTACAATGAACTGATTTTGTCTGGCAAGCTCTGGACATATCTGGCTGATCTGAATGAGCAAGCACAGAACCGGCTTGATTGTATCATTGCCCAGATGAAAGAAGTCGAGGGAATCACAGAGGAATTGAAATCCCAGGATCAGATGGCATGGGTCAGAGCCATGAACAGTATCCACAACCGTGCAGAGGAAATCATACTCCGGGAATTGATCTACGAGGAGGATGCTGTATGAGGATTTTAGAAGAATTGTGATATGGTAATATTGAGCCGATAGAATACGATACAAATTCCTGTAAGAAATACAAAGAAATGCAGTGCATGCTGCTCAAAAACAGCTTCCGCTTGGCAGCAAATATGATGCTGGAAGTAATGAAAGAATAATCGAATAAACAAAGTACAGCGTCCACTGATTTTTTATGACCGGTGGGCGCTGATTTCCTTTATAATCTTGACTTTTTTTATATCAAATGATATCATTGTGTTAAGATATAATGATATCATTTATGCCGTAAAAGGAGGTGCGGTTTATTGAGCAATCGAACCAAACAAGTGCAGTTCAGAATGCCAGATGAGCTGCACGCAGAACTGAAAGCAGCACTGGCATACGACAGAAGTAGCTTTGCGGATTTTTTCAATAAAGCTGCTGAGGACTACCTATCAAATCGCAAAGCGGATAAACAGAAAAAATCCAAGAGCAAAAATGGAGGAACTAAAAATGGCTAACGCAAAGGTAATTGTAATTCCCGAAGGGAAGATATGTGACTATGTGGACGGAAAGTTCCGTAATGACACCCCGGAAGAGTATGTACGTCAGACCATTGAAAAAAGACTTGTTAACGAACATAAATACCTGCTAAAGCAGATTCGAATTGAATACACACTTCAGTTAGGTTCAAGAAAACCTCGTGCTGATATTGTCATCTTTGACAAGGATTGCACTGAGCAGACGCAGGAGAATATAAAAATTATCATTGAATGTAAGAAAGAGGCTGTTGAAGCTCGTAATGCCAAAGACGGTGTTGAGCAGTTGAAGTCCTATATGTCCGCTTGCCCTAATTGCGAGTGGGGCATGTGGACAAATGGTCGTCAGAAGGAAGTCTATCGTAAGTATGTTAATGAAAAGGGCCAAATTGACTTCATGGATTATAACGATATTCCTTCTGCCGATGGCAATCTGGATGACATTAACCGGCCTAAGCGTACTACGCTAAAAAACGCTTATGACGACAACCTGTTGTTCACATTCAAAACCTGTCATAATCATATTTATGTGAATGACGGACTTCAGAAACAACCTGCATTCTTTGAGTTGCTAAAAATCATTTTCTGCAAAATCGAGGACGAAAGAAACATTCCTAAGCCACTGGAGTTCTATGCGACTTCGGAAGAACGTTCCAATCCCGACGGTCAGTTGACTGTCAAAAAGCGTATCTCAAAAATCTTCGAGCAGGTTAAGAATAAGAAGAAGTACAAGCTGATTTTTGATGCAAATGATGAGATTAAGCTATCTCCTCGTAGCTTAGCCTATATTGTCAGCGAGTTGCAGAAGTATAGTCTGCTCAATACAAATATTGATATCAAGGGTAAGGCATACGAAGAAATTGTAGGAGCTAACTTGCGTGGAGACAGAGGCGAGTTCTTCACACCCAGAAATGTAATGAAAATGGTTGTGGAGATGATTAACCCTGGTGTTGACGACAAGGTTTTGGATAGTTCTTGCGGCACCGGCGGCTTCCTCGTGAACGCTATGACTCACGTTATCGAGAAACTCGAGAAGCAATTTGAGGTCGAACTTGGAATGCCAAAAGCTGAGTGGAGCAACGAAGCCATCAATACTTTTAGAGATCGTATTGCTGACATGGCAAAATCGAATTATTTTGGATTTGATATCAATCCGGATCTCGTTAAAGCAACGAAAATGAACATGGTTATGAATAATGACGGCAGCGGTAATATCTTACAGGCCAACTCTCTGCTGCCACCGCACGAATGGACAGACGATTTCCGTTCTAACTTGGCAGAAGCATTGGGTATCGATAAAGCCGGTATTCGTAATCACAAGACGATTGAGTTCTTTGATGTAATTGTAACTAATCCACCTTTTGGTAGCAAAATTCCGATTAAAGACAAGGCTATTCTGGAGCAGTTTGAACTGGCACGTGTCTGGGAAAATGATAAGAAAACTAACACGTGGGAAATGACGGATCGTCTGCAGACATCAGTTCCCCCGGAAATTCTGTTTGTGGAGCGCTGCACTCAGCTGCTTGTTCCTGGAGGACGTATGGGCATAGTCCTCCCTGATAATATTCTGGGAGCGCCGGGTCTTGGCTATATTCGAGAGTGGCTTATCAAGAATCATAGAATCATTGCCAGTGTAGACCTTCACGTGGATACTTTCCAGCCCCGAAATGGGACTCAGACCTCGGTGCTGTTCCTTCAGAAGAAAACGCAGGAGCAAAAAGATATCGAGGAAAAGAGCGGTGTGATGGCTGACTACAATATTTTTATGGCTATGGTAGAAAAAGTTGGTCACGATAAGCGTGGCAATCCCATTTTTAAGCGAGACAAAGAAGGAAACGAGATACTTGTTCCTGATACAAATAGCGTTTTCGTACTCGGCGCAACCGGCGAAGGCGATCGCTTTGTATCTCACCAGCAAAAGAGAAAAGTCGAGGATGACCAAACTCCTGATGTTCCGCCCATCTTTGCGGAATGGAAAGCTAAGGAGGGATTGGCATGGTAAATAATAATTTGGCATATCAACTTGCGTCTGCTCCAGAGCTTGGAATCATGGTAGAGGAATCTCCAATCAAGTGGTGTAGTATTTCTCTATCAGAGGTGATTGAAAAGGGGAAGCGACTTGAAGCAAGCGTTTATGATGTGGAAGCTAAGCAGGCTTATATGAGGGTAAAAAACGGCCTCTTTCCATCCGTTGATTTAATAGGGGAGCATTCTCCGGTTCAAAAGGCTCACTATGGTGGACGTCTGAAAAGGAACTATATCGATAAGAACTGTGAAAATGCGGTTGGATTTATTGGCAGTTCGGAAATGCTTGACATAAGTCCGCAACCTATTAAATTTATGATTGATGATGAACGTGTTTCAGATTTACATGTAAAGAAAGGTACAGTATTAATTTCACGTTCTGGCACTATCGGAAACATGTCATTTGTCAATGACACTTTAGAAAAGTTTTTGATTAGTGAACATGCAATGAGACTTGAGTGCAATAGTTACCCTGGATATGTTTATGCATATCTCAAAACTAAAACAGGGCAGGCTTTGATTCGGTCAAATATTTACGGGTCGGTAATACAGCAGATTGAACCGGAACATCTTGCATCTATACCGATTCCAGATGCTCCCAGGGAAATGAAATCTAAAGTTGATAATCTGATTGTGCAATCATATACACTACGAGATGAGTCGAATGCTTTGCTTGAACAGGCAACACAGATGATGATCGAGGAGCTTCATTTACCCAAGATTGAAGATTTGGATGTGGAATATTTTAAGAAAGGAGTTCCTGTTGATACCTTCACTGTAAAATTAAGCGACATGGAATATCGCTTAGACGCTTCTTACCACATTCCTATTGTCGATGCCATTACTCATCATCTCAAAGAAAACTGCGATGAACTAACTACTGTAGCAGATACAAGAATCAGCAAGGAGATTATTCTCCCTGGACGGTTTAAACGTATTTACGTCGAAGAAGGTGTAGGGCGTGTGTTCATTGGCGGAAAACAGCTTTGGGAGCTTGATCCATGCAACAAAAAATATTTGTCTTTGTCTCAGCACGGAGAAAGAATTGAAAAGCAATTGGAATTGCACGAAAACATGACGTTAATTACCTGTAGCGGCACTATTGGAAAGGTAGCGCTTGTCGGAAAACATTGGGAAAACTGGGCAGCTAACCAGCACATTATTCGTGTTGTCCCAGCAGATGATAGTATTGCTGGTTATCTCAATATTTTCTTGGCTTCTGACTATGGTTATCGCTTAATTACAAGGCACATATATGGTGCGGTTATCGACGAAATCGACGATACGCATGTAAGTAGAATACCAATTCCTCTGCTGAAGAACCATGATGTTCAGCTGCAAATAAACGCGCTTGCACTTAAGGCTAATGAAAAGCGATACGAAGCCTATAAGTTAGAGCAGAAAGCGTTGGAAATTATGGACAGAGAAATTATTTACGCAAAGTGAGGTGAGCCAGGATGCCAGGATACAAAGACTGGATAGATGCTATTGACATAAAAGTCGACTATTTTTCTGCATTTATGAAAGCTTGGATTGCCTTCAATGCGTGGTATAACTTTAGCGGTGAAGTTACAGGAAAAAACGACAAAGAATGTATCGAGTACGTTGCAAGTCAATCAAACAGATTTAAGACCTATACCATGAATCTGATCAATGCAGAGGATGCAGATGGTAGCGCATATAGAGAGAATATTGCAAAGCTACATGGTTTTCTGTTGAATGCAGCAATTACTACTCAGGAGTACATAGGAGTTCGGCAGTCTGTTTCATTTGCTGAAGTGGCGGTAAAAAACGCAAACACGCTTAAACGAAAAGATTACTACCAGCACCATTATGAATGTTCCAGAGCACATGGAAAAACAAAGACGGTAGTTACAGTAAAAGCTACAGGTGCTTCAATATTTTGTTTTGAACAAGAGGGATATGATATTGATGTATTGAGGCAGCAATCTGACTTTATTGCCTTGACCCAGAGACAACAGGAACAGTGCGAGGAATGCTACAGAGAACTGACTCCGTATCGCATTACCAGCATTCTTGCATCGGGACAAACCACAAAGCAAATTGGAGCATATAATTTTGTGAATGATGCCGGAAAGATTAGTGAAGCTATTGTAATCATATTGTACATGCTTCGGTGCTGCCTTGCCCACGGTGATATATCACCTGACGAGTCAGCAAATGAAGTGTATAAATACGCATACGAAGTGTTATGTGCACCATTGAAAAAACTCAAATAATGTGCAAAGCCTCCGCTGGTAGAACAATACCAACGGAGGCTTTGCTATATTAGTTTTAGTATCACCGTATTTAGTCTTTCTTATCTCTTCTTCCTTTTCTTGGCACTGTGATAGACTTGTGGTCGAGCTTTTCCTCTCATATTGTTGGGATTTTTCAGCAGTTTAGACAGGCTCAATATCCGCATAAATGCTGAGAAATCCTCGGACGCAATCTTGTCGAAGGGAATCTGCATCTGGTCACAGAACTCGTGGATTACCCGTTCCTCATTGCTGCCCAGCTGCATGGCACGGTCAAATTTTTCTTTGACCTCCGTGAAAGTTGGCTGCGGATCGGCGGTGGTGTGGTCGGTGACATGGGCCTTACGAATATCCTGAACGATGCTGTCCAGATCATCATGAATCGTGTGGCTGAAAAAGTCGCTTTCCTGTACTTGCCCCAGTTCCAGCGTGCGGACATAAAGGTCGTTATCCCCTGGTGCATGGCTGCGGATCACTTCCTGCCGGGTGGCCTCCAGCACCAGATTCATCTGGGCGATTCGCATATCAGCGATCTGGTCAACGAAAATCTCAATATCCGTCATCAGCCGCTGGAAGTTCTCGTGGGTGGCAATCTCACACAGCAGCCGGTTGTTGATTTTTCCGCTGCTCAATAATGTAACCATATCATCACTCAAATGCAG
>CALWIS010000196.1 GCA_944380795.1 uncultured Clostridia bacterium
TGTGCATTCAGCTGGCCCGGATGATCGGCGGAGACGGCGAGGGCGCAAGCCGGTTGCTGGTGTGCAAGCTCACCGGCGCAAAAGATCTGGAAACCGCCCGGGTCATCTCCAAAGCGGTGATCTGCTCCAGCTTGGTAAAAGCTGCCATGTTTGGCGCAGACGCCAACTGGGGGCGTGTACTGTGCGCCATCGGCTATTCCGGCGCAGAAGTGGACATCAACAAAGTGGACGTGAGCTTTACTTCTCAGGCTGGCACTGTGGCTGTATGCAAAGACGGCGCGGGTATTCCATTTGACGAGGATGTTGCCAAAAAGGTACTGCTGGAAAACGAAGTGGATATCAACGTTACCCTCCACGACGGCGACGGCAGCGCGGAAGCCTATGGCTGCGATTTGACCTATGAGTATGTGCGTATCAACGGGGACTATCGGACCTGATTTGAGAAAGATGAGAGAAGGGGAAGAAGATGCAGATTTCCAACCATAATCGGGCACAGGTGCTGGTGCAGGCTCTGCCCTATATTCAAAAATATTCAGGAAAAACCGTGGTGGTTAAATACGGCGGAAACGCCATGATTAACGAAGAACTCAAAGAAGCCGTCATGAGCGATATCGTTCTCATGCAGTCCGTGGGCATCAATGTGGTGCTGGTACACGGCGGCGGCCCGGAGATCAGCGCCATGCTGAAAAAGATCGGCAAGGAGAGCCGGTTCGTTAACGGCCTGCGCTATACCGATGGAGAGACCATGGAGATCGTTCAGCAGGTGCTGGCGGGCAAGGTGAACAAGCAGCTGGTGCAGCATCTGGAACAGCACAGCGGCAAGGCAGTAGGCCTGTGCGGTCTGGATGGCGGGCTGCTGAAAGCAAAAAAACTGGTGGCCGAGGAAGATCTGGGCTATGTGGGCGAGATCAAAAAGGTCAATACTGAAATTATTGAAAATGTAGTTGCCAGCGGATATATTCCGGTAATCGCCACGGTGGCAGGCGGTGAGGACGGCGAAGTCTACAATATCAACGCCGATATTGCTGCCGCACAGATCGCCGCCAAACTGGACGCGGTAAAGCTCATCCTCATGACCGACGTGCGGGGTCTGCTGCGGGACAAAGACGACGAAGAAAGCTTGATTCCAGTGGTGAATGTGAGCGAGGTGCCCAGCTATCAGCGGCAGGGCATCATCAGCGGCGGCATGATTCCCAAGATCGAGTGCTGTGTAGAAGCGGTGCGGCAGGGTGTGGAGCGTGCCCATATCATCGATGGACGCATCCCGCACTCCATCCTCATTGAGCTGTTCTCCGACGAGGGCGTTGGCACCATGTTCTATTAAGGAGGTCTTTTCCATGAATTTTGAACAGGTAAAGCAGCAGGAACAGGCGAACATGATGCACACCTATGGCCGCTTTCCGGTGGCACTGGTCAAGGGAAAAGGCGTGACTGCCTGGGATACCGAAGGAAAGGACTACATAGACTTTACCAGCGGTATCGGCGTAAACGCCCTTGGCTGGTGCGACGAAGGCTGGGTGCAGGCAGTTTCCCATCAGGCAGGGGAGCTCCAGCACATTTCCAACCTGTACTATAACCCGGTGCAGACAAAGCTGGCCGAAGCACTTTGCAAGGCATCCGGCCTTTCCAAGGTGTTTTTCGGCAACTCCGGCGCAGAGGCCAATGAGTGCGCCATTAAGCTGGCAAGAAAATGGGGCATGGAGCAGTCCCCGGAGAAAAACCGGGTGGTGACTTTGCAGAATTCCTTCCACGGCAGAACCGTCACCACGCTGGCGGCTACCGGACAGGATGAATTTCATCAGTGGTTCTTCCCTTTTACCGAGGGCTTTGACTATGCACCTGCCAATGATTTGGCAGCCGTAGAGAAAGCTATCACCAACAAAACCTGCGCCGTGATGGTAGAACTGATTCAGGGCGAAGGCGGTATGTTCCTGTTGGAAAAAGAGTTTGTGCAGGGACTGCGCAAGCTCTGTGACGAGAAAAATGTGCTGCTTCTGGTGGACGAAGTGCAGACGGGTATCGGCAGAACCGGCGCTTTCTACTGCTACCAGAATTTTGACATTCTTCCCGACGTGGTGAGCAGTGCCAAGGGGCTGGGCGGCGGCCTTCCCATCGGCGCCTGCCTGTGCGGTGAAAAGCTGCAAAATGTGCTGGTTGGCGGAATGCACGGCTCCACCTTTGGCGGAAACCCCATTGTGTGCGCCGGTGCGCTGGAAGTGCTTTCTCGGGTAAATACGCCGGGGTTTCTAGCGGAGGTCAACGAAAAGGGCCAGTACTTCCGGGAGAAGCTCTCTCAGCTGCCCCATATTGAAAATGTTCGGGGTATGGGCATGATGATCGGCGCAGATGTGGCAAAGGACTGTGGCAAGACTGCCGGCAATGTGGCTTCGGCCTGTATTGATGCGGGACTTTTGATTTTGACGGCTCACTCGGCGGCGCTTTTTGCCGCCGCTTACCATCACCAAAGAGGAAATCGACAAAGGTCTGGCACGGATGAAAACAGTGTTGGAAGCTCTGTAAAATAGAACTTACCCCAAAACAAAAGAATTTGCAGAGTGCAGGTAGCTCATCAGGGGGAACCCCCGACGAGGGTTCCCCCTCAAAACAGCCCACAGGGCTGTTTTTCACCCCTTCCTGCATTTTAGGGAGTATAAAGAGTTCCGCTCTCTGCGGAGAGCGGCCAAAGGGCTTTGCCCTCTGGACACCCACCCCCTTTTATAAAAGGGGGACGAAAATTTTATAGTCGCGGGGAAGCAACCGTAAACTGTTAGTACTTTCCACGCGTACAGTTTTACCATTACTTTTTGTAGAATACCATATAATCAATCCAGTGAGTTAAGGGAGGTCATTCCGATGAAACATCTTTTGAAAATGATGGATCTTTCCACCGAGGAAATTATTGATTTGCTGAACCTTGCCGACCAGCTGAAATATGAGCAGAAGCACGGCATTGAGCACCACCATTTGAAGGGGAAAACCCTGGGCATGATTTTTGAAAAGTCCTCCACCCGTACCCGCGTTTCCTTTGAGACAGGTATGTATCAGCTGGGCGGCCATGCCCTGTTTATCTCCTCCAAGGATTCTCAGATTGGCCGGGGCGAAGCCGTGCAGGATACCGCCCGCGTGCTTTCCCGGTATCTGGACGGCATCATGATCCGTACTTTTGAGCAGGCCGAGGTAGAGGCCCTGGTGGAATATGGCTCTATCCCTGTTATCAATGGTCTTACCGATCTGGCGCATCCCTGCCAGATTCTGGCGGATTTAATGACCATTCGGGAGTATAAGGGTTCTCTGGAAGGTCTGAAAATGTGCTTTATTGGCGACGGAAACAACATGATGAACTCCCTCATCGTGGGCTGCCTGAAAACCGGCATGAGCGTTTCGGTTGCCTGCCCCGAAGGATATCGTCCGCCCCAGATGATCCTGGATTTTGCCGCTCAGTACGGCGCTAACTTCTTTATGACCGACAAGCCTCTGGAAGCCGCTGTGGACGCCGATGTGGTCATCACCGACGTGTGGACTTCCATGGGACAGGAAGAAGAAAAAGCTGCCCGTGAGGCTGCTTTTGCCGGGTATCAGATCAATGCGGAGCTGATGTCCAAAGCCCATAAGGACGCCATGGTGCTCCACTGCCTGCCCGCCCATCGTGAGGAGGAGATCACCGCTGAGGTGTTCGAGGCCCACGCCAACGAGATCTTTGACGAAGCGGAGAACCGTCTCCATGCCCAGAAGGCTGTGCTGGTGCGCACTATGAAGGGCTGAGTTGCTGCAATAAAATGGCCCCTGAGAGGATTCTCTCAGGGGCTTTCTGTCTTATTCTGTCTCAAAGGTAATGGATGCGTTTTTGGGCAGAGCCAGATGGCAGGCAACCTCTACCGCCTTGGTGATACCGGCAATGGCCGGACAAGCGCAGTGTCCCGGGAAATGCTCCTGGGCATATTCATACAGAGGGCCGGTGCCGGGCTTGCCTAGGCACAGTTCGTAAGCATCAAAGGTGTCGCCCAGTTCCTCAAACATCTTGCGAATGGACTCGCAGCCAGATTTTACCTTGAGGGTGACCTCCATGCCGTCCTCCGATTCCGCCTCTACAGCAGTAATGAGCCCGCATACGCCGGGATCGATTTTCACTTTTGTCATAGTCATTCCTCCCAGAATTATGATTACCTTTACCATACAGCAAAAGCCCGGGAAAGCATAGTAACTTTCCGCGGGCTTTTATCATTATTTTGACTTTTTGTTTTGGGGTTACAGCTCCTCGCTGTGCACCCAAACGGTCATCTCGCCTACACCGCGGTTGTTCCAAGCGTAGTAGGGAACCCAGCGCAGGGAAACTTCTTCGCGCTTGATAGGTGCAGCGAACCGGTACAGGCCGCTTTCTTCTTCACTCTTTACCGTGCGCAGACCGCGGCTTCCAATAGCTACCACACCGCCCAGCAGGTCTTTTTCCCACTTGGCAGTAAACCCAGCCTCACGCGGCAAGGTGATTTCATAAAGCTTTTTGCCGTTATCGATTTCTTCCAGGCAGTATACAATAGGACCTCTCATGACAGCCTGTTTGCCGATATCTTCTCGAACCAGAGGATTCGCCTGCATGCGTTCCACGGGCATATCCATGTCCAGTACCAGTGTGTCGCCGTCGTTCCAGTCGCCGTCCAGCATGGCGTAGCCGTCTTGCAGAGCGGGCTCCACGGCCTTGCCGTTGCGGGTGAGCTTCCAAGTGCGGCACCAGCCAGGAATGCGCAGGGCAAGAGTGCTTTTAAAGGAAGAAGGTGCAGACACTTTAAGGGTGATGGTGCCCTCCCAAGGATAATTGCCTTCTGCCGATACGGTGACCGGTACGCCGCCTAACGTCACACGGCACTGGCTGGCAGCATACAGATTCACGAACAGGGCATCTTCTCGCTGGGTGTAGACATACCAGCCAATGGAGGATGTAACGCGGGCCAAGTTAGGCGGGCAGCAGGCGCACCCAAACCACTTTTGGCGTTCATAACGCACATGATGCAGGCGTTGATCTTTTTCGCAGGCTTCCGGCACCACTTCCAGGGGATTCACATAGAAGAACCGGTCGCCCTCCAGAGAAAGGCCGCTGATGACACCGTTGTACAGGGCGCGCTCCATTACATCGGCATATTCGCCTTTGGGGGAGAGTTCCAGCATCCGACGGGCAAACATGGCAAGGCCAATGGCAGCACAGGTTTCGCCGTAAATCATATCGTTGGGCAGGTCATAGTCATAAGTAAAGGCTTCGCCGTATTCGGAGGAGCCGATGGCGCCGGTGATGTACATCCGGCGGCGGGTCGTGCTTTCCCACAGGCGGCGGCAGGCAGCGGCCAGCTCTTCGTCCCCGGTTTCCTTTGCCACGGAGGCCATACCGGAATACAGATACATGGCGCGTACAGAGTGTCCGTCGGCATCCTGCTGATCGCGTACCGGCTGGGCAGCTTGATAATACTTCAGCCCCAGAGGGCCTTCCCATGCAGGGCCGTTTACCTTGGCTTCTTCTTCAAAGAACAGGGGCTGCTGTCCTCTCTGGTCGATAAAATATTTAGCAAGAGCCAGATGTTTGGGATCGCCGGTCACCTGATACAGACGCACCAACGCCAACTCCAATTCTTCGTGGCCGGGGTATCCCTTTTTCTTGCCTTCTTCAGGACCAAAAACAGAGGAAATATGCTCTACCACGCGGATCATAATCTTTAGCATCCGATCTTTTCCCGTAGCTTGGTAATAGGCCACAGCGGCTTCCAGCATATGACCGGCACAGTACATTTCGTGATTATCCCGTACATTGGTCCAGCGCTTATCCATCCCGTTCAAAATATAATAGGTATCCAGATAGCCGTCGGGCTGCTGGGCCTTTTCCATAAGATCCACCACATCATCAATGGTGGCTTCCAGTTCTTTATCTGGATGAGATACCAGAGAGTAAGCGGCACCTTCCAGCCATTTTGCCAGGTCGCTGTCCTGAAATACGCAGCCTTCAAACTTGCCGTCTTCCAGCCCGGCAGCTACTTTAAAATTATGGATGCAGTGGCTCGGCTCGGCATCCGGTACCCGGTCGTTGAGGGCTTCCCACTGATAGGGGATGATACGGGTACGGGCCAATTCCATATAGCCGCCCCAGAATGGGTCGGTGACGGTTACCTGAGAGAGGGGCACAGAAGTGGTGAATTCTTTTTTCATTAAAAACATCCTTTCTAAAGGAATTAAAGGGGAAAACAACTTTTTCTCCTTTTTGTTATGTGGTATAATGAAGAACAGTGGATCAAAATTGCTTTTTTTATCCAAAATGCTCTCTTAATTCCCCCTTATCATACCCGCCCTTGTGAAAATGGGCAACCGACAAAATGCAGAGAAAGGTGGATTTTTCCGAGATGAAGGAGCCGGAGTTGAAATACTATCTTGCCCCCTTATGCCATGCCCCTTTTGAATGCCAAAGCAGCGGATTTCTTTCCAGTCCGGATGGGTTTCTTCACGGAAAACGCCAGTTGGAAAGTTCGGTATTGATTTTGGTGCGGGAGGGAACTCTTCATATGGTGCAGGATGGGAAGCGGATTTCTGCCGGAGCGGGTGAGTATCTATTTCTGTATGCCGGTCTGGAGCATGAGGGCGCTGAACCGTCTAAAGGTCGGCTTTTGTATGACTGGACCCATTTTACACCGCCTGTTGGCAGGTTCTGCACACAGAAAGAATTGGATGTTAATGGGGAAAGCTGCTGTGTGATGCCGGAGAAAGGCTGGATTCATCCTTCTGGGATGCTTTATCGATTGGCACAGGAAACACGCAGCTTTGTCCGCGGACAGGCAGCCCCCCGAGGCGGTGGGGATTATGCGTTGACCTTGCTGTTGTTGACTTTGACCCGGGAATTCTGGCAAAGCCGGGAACAGGGTGGAGCAGTGCCTCCTGTGGTAGTGCAGGCTGCCGAATGGGTCCGGGGGCATTATCATCAGCCGGTATCCGCTTCCAGTGTTGCGGAACGGTTTGGCTATCATGGGGATTATCTTTCGGCCTTATTCAAACAGTGGATGGGGATGTCTCTTTCTCAGTTTATTATTCATACCCGTTTGGAAGCAGCGGGAGATCTCTTGGCGGAATATGGAGTTTCGGTGCGGGAAGCCGCCTTATCCTGCGGATTTTCGGATGAAAAATATTTTATGCGGCAGTTTAAAAAGAAGGAGGGCGTGACCCCGGGGGAATACCGTCGGCTTCATAGGAGGCAAACAGAAAAAATCAGGTGATTTTGCTATATTTTTTTAAATTTTTTCTTGAAATCTTGAGAAAATATAGTTATAATAATAAAAAATGCCCGCGACCTCTGCCCCTGACAGACAGCGGGAAGGGAGGCTATTTCCATGGAAGAACGTACCTTTAAAATTACATCGAAAAACAGCAATGTGCCCCTGAAGATCGCCCATGGGCATTTTGCCACCAACCACTCCCACGTCAACTATTATATCGATATGACAACCCTTAAAACCCGCCAAAGCGAGGCGGAGGCTGCCGCTAAGGCGCTGGTTCCTCATTATATCGCCAATACTGTGGTGGATACCATTGTTTGTCTGGACGGTACGCAGGTTATCGGCGCTTATCTGGCCCAGGAGTTGAACCGTTCCGGTTTTATGTCTATTAACGCTCACCAGACTATTTATGTGGTGACGCCGGAATATGACGCCAACGGGCAGATGATCTTCCGGGATAACATTCAGCCCATGATCCGGGGTAAGCATGTCCTTGTGCTGATGGCTTCTGTTACCACCGGCATTACGGTGCGCAAGAGCGTAGAGTGTATCCAATATTATGGCGGTATTGCCGCAGGTGTTTCCTCCATCTTCAGTGCTGTGGATGAAGTAGAAGGCTTGCGCATCAATGCCATCTTTACTGCCGACGATGTGCCCGGCTATGAGACCTATACCAGCCACGAGTGCCCCATGTGCCAGCAGGGACAGAAGGTGGACGCGCTGGTGAACAGCTACGGGTATTCCAAGCTGTAAGCGTTCTATAATTTGCAGCGACTTATACTTTGCTGTGAAGCGGGATATTCTGCAATAAACTTTCAGGGCTTCGGCAGTTGCCGAGGCCCATTTTTTGTAACAAAAAGGGAAAAACGGTGCTTCTAATAGTGGAAGGCCTTGTGGGAAAAGGAGGAGTGAAGATGGAGGACGAGAAAATTGTGGCACTGTATCAGGCCCGACAGGAAGCGGCGATTGTCTGTACAGCGGAGAAATATGGAGGCAGGCTGCGGTCATTGTCGCTGCATATCGTAGAGGACCGGGAAACCGCTGAAGAATGCGAAAATGATACCTACTGGGAGGCTTGGAGTCGCATCCCGCCCCATGACCCTAAGGGATACCTATATGCGTTTTTGGCCCGCATCACCCGGCATATTTCTTTAAATTGCTGCCGTGATCGAAGCCGCCTGAAACGGCAGGCATTTATCTTGGAACTTACCGGGGAAATGGAGCAGTGTATCCCCGACGGGGAAGACACGCAAGCGCAGGCGGAGGCACGGGAGTTGGGAGAAATCCTCGATGACTTCTTACGACAGTTACCCGAGGAAAAGCGGAACGTATTCCTTCGGCGGTATTGGTATCTGGATTCCATCCCGCAAATTGCCCAACAGTTTTGGATGACCCCCGGGGCGGTGAGGACCATGCTGTCCCGTATCCGTAAGGAACTGCGGGAGCGTCTGCAAAAGGAGGCGTATGTGCTATGACAGGAAAAGAGCTGCTGGATAAAATCGGAGAAGCGAATCCGGAGTTAGTAGAGGCGGCGGGACAGAAATCTGTTGGCAACCGCCGAAAAAAGTGGGTGGCTATGGCGGCCTGCTTCTGTGTAGTGGCGGCAGGAATCGGGATTACCTCCTCCCTTTTGTCTCGAGAAGAGTTTAACACCAATGGCATTCCCATTCCAGCTATGAGCACGGAGGGCCTGGATAACCCCATGGCATCCATGATCACTTTGGTAGTATATCAGGATAGAGTGTATACGTGGGCAGAGAGTTATATAATCAATGTGAATAACGATGGTACCATCCAACCGTATGATGGGATTGATGGGGAGAAATTTGCACAGATAGAGAGTCTGCGGGGGGAATATATTGGAAAAGCAAGGGGCAATATAAGCGAATATTCCAATCGGCAAGAATATGAAAAGGACTTGGCTTCCACTTTAGGCGGCGCAGAAATTTATACGGTACAGGGATACTCCCCCTTATTCCGCCTGTGTGCTTGTTGGGAAACTTTAGGCGACAATGGCGATACGGAAAAAAATATCATGTTTTTAGAGAATCTCAACGGTATTTTCCTAGAAACGGGGAAAGACCTTTTGGAAGACCGTTTGAAGATCCCTGGACGCTGGACAAAGGTGGAATACCAGACGGATTTAGGCGGCGGAGTAAAAGATGGAGAATATCAAACGCTGGAAGGGGTTTCTTCTCAGCAGATAGACGAGTTTATTTCCGATGTGTGCCGTAGCCCCTTTATCGATGTAAAGGAGGAGGGCTGGGAGAGCAGCATTGATTTCTTTGAAGAATGCGAAACACTGGCATATATTCGCTTTACGTTGGAGGATGGAACCAGAATAGGGTTCCAGATGATAGAAGGCGGATATCTATGGTATTATGGCTTGGACGAATACCCCATCAAGGTGGACAGCGAGCTATTTTCTACTATCTTACAGGCGTTTTCATAACCGCTAAAGGCCCTGGTAATACCGGGGCCTTTTTTCTGCGCCCGTTGGATTTTTAAGGGGAATATGGTATACTACAGATATTCTCATGTAGGAAAGGAATGCTGCTTTTATGATGATACGTCGCAGGCCGGTGAAAATCTGGCAGGTGGTGCTCATTGCTGTGATCGTCATCGGGGTTTTCTTGGTGATGGCACTGAGGCAGGGCAACTATAATATCCCCAACCCGGAGGACCCTTTTTCTCAAGCCTCTTTGGAAAAGGTAGAGAGCCTGGCAGGGTCACAGGAAGATCTTTACGCTACCGGTTTTACCTATCCAAACAGTGAATCGGAGACGTTTGTCCTTTCACTTTCCGCCCCGGGAGAAAACGGGCGCCGGCAAAATTGGAATCTGATCCTATACGCAGAAGACGGACGGATGCCCTATCGGATGGAAAAAGGGGACACTGATCTGGAAGTGCCGGAGGGCAGCAGGCCCCTTTCGGAACTGTTCTCTCAGCTGGATGCTTTCCGGGAACAAAAGAAAGAAGTTTTTGGTCTGTTTCAGGAGCAGGCCAAGGCTGCCAAGGGGGAAGAGGGCGTTCAGTTGGATCTACGAGACCGTTTTGGAGAAAAGGATCTTTTGCTGAAACGAGAATCCGCCTCCCTTTCCACGGCCTCTCCTTCCCCCACACCAGAGAGCAGTGGGAAACAGGAATCAGAAAAGAAAGAATCCCGCATTGCGCTGACAGAACCGGCAGAAGGAGTGGTAACGGTCACGATCTCCGGGGGCGAAGTCTCAAAAGCGCCTTATGAGCCGGGAGACTGCACGGAAAATAGCTTTGCATTATATCGCAGCGGGGAAAAGGACGGGGTTTATACCGAAACGCTGCTGGCCATTGTCAATGTGGAGGAAGCATAATGGAGTGGACAGAGATGGAGGAACGGGCGGAGCGGGCACTGCTGGTATCCTTGGATACAGGAGAATTTGATGCTCAGGCTTCGTTGGACGAATTATATGAATTGGTAAAGAGCGCGGGAGCGGAGCCGGTGTCTTCCGTGATGCAGAAGCGTCCAGCACCGGATACTGCCTTTTGTGTGGGTTCTGGAATGCTGGAGGAGATCGCCAATGCCTGCCAAGTACAGGAAATAGACCTTTTGGTGTTTGACCGGGAACTCACTCCCACCCAGATCCGCAATATTGAAGATAAGACCGAGGTGCGGGTGGTGGACCGCACCATGCTGATTTTGGATATTTTTGCCCAGCGGGCCCGGAGCAGTGAAGGTAAGCTGCAAGTGGAATTGGCCCAGCTGAAATATATGCTGCCCCGGCTGGCAGGCAAAGGCACCCAGCTGTCCCGGTTGGGCGGCGGCGTGGGCACCCGTGGCCCCGGTGAAACCAAGCTGGAAAGTGACCGCCGCCATATCCGCCGCAGAATTACCGCCCTGCGGGAGCAGCTGGAACAAGTGGAAAAACGTCGGGAACAGGTGCGCCGCCGCCGGGAAAAGGATGGGGTTATCACCGTGGCACTGGTGGGCTATACTAATGCAGGTAAAAGCACCCTCATGAACCAGCTGACCCAGGCAGGCGTGTTGGCGGAGGATAAGCTGTTTGCTACCCTGGACCCTACGGCCCGGGCGCTGAAGCTGCCGGGAGGAAAGACCGTCATGCTGATCGATACTGTTGGATTGGTGCGCCGGCTTCCTCATCATCTGGTGCAGGCATTTCGTTCCACACTGGAACAGGCGGCAGAAGCGGATATTATCCTCAATGTGTGTGATGCTTCCAGCCCGGAAGCAAGGGTACACTTGGAGGTGACGGAAACTTTACTGGCAGAATTGGGCTGCGGTGATCGTCCCATTATCCCAGTGATGAACAAATGCGACCTAGTGCCGGCTTTAATGGATTTGCCAGTAGTAGGCGGCGCGGTGCGGATCAGTGCGCTCCATGGCGGCGGGATGCAGGAGCTTTTACAAGCTATTGAGGAGAACCTGCCCATCAAGATGCAGATCGTAGACCTGTTGCTTCCCTTTGCCCAAGCGGGATTAGCAGCCCGTATCCGTAAGGAAGGGGAGATTCAGAAAGAGGAGTATGTGCCGGAAGGGTTAGCCCTTACGGCGAGCGTCCCGCCTGAGCTGCTGGCGGCAGTGGAACCTTATCGGGTGGAAAAATGAAAATAAAAGGCTTTTGGGCGTTTGAAAAAAGAGCGTTCCAAAAGCTTTTTTTCAGTTGCAGTTGAAAAATCAAAGTTTTGTAGCATAATTTTTAAAAAGTTGGATAAGAAAATCCTTAACAGGAAGGAAAGAGGGAGACTATGAAACAAAAAGTAATAGCGCTGTTGTTAGCTGCATCCTTTATAGTATCTTTTGCCGGCTGTGCCTCGGCAACAGGCCAAAAGCAGGTTCATCTGTTTCTACTGGGATGAATGACAGCAATACAGAAAGTGGAGCGGATAAAACAGGAGAACAAAACTCCAGCGTTTCTTCCGAAAACGAAAGTACTGGCAGCAGTGCACAAAGCAGTTCCTCCAGCAAACCGGATAATTCCAGCAGCAGCGGAAGCGGCAGTTCTTCCAGCAAGCCGGGCAATTCCGATAACAGCGGAAGCAGCAGTTCCTCCAGTAAGCCAAGTAATTCCGGTAACAGCGGAAGCAGCAGCTCTTCCAGCAAGCCGGGTAATTCCGGTAACAGCGGAAGCAGCAGTTCCTCCAGCAAGCCGGGTAATTCCGGTAATAGTGGAAGCAATAGTTCTGCCAGCAAACCCAGCGGCGGAAACAGTGGCAGCTCCCATACGGCAACCCCCAAGCCAACCCCTAAGCCGACTGCTAAGCCGACTGCTAAACCCACTCCCAAGCCAACCAAGAAGCCTGCCGTACATATTCATAATTTTGTGGATATGGGTGTGCAATCCGTTGATTGGACCTATGGAGGGCAAGAAGATACCGGTCCGAGCAATACAACAGAAGAAGTAAGTGCGGTCAATGCCTGTTTGGAATGCGGGTATTTCTTGGGGACTGATGGTGACAAGTTTGCAGACCGGTATTACGACCATATTTGGGGGCCTAATGCCAGCAGCTGCGGAGGCGCTTATTCACTTAGAACGGTTTACGCTCGTTACCATCTGCTGCAATGTTCTGATCCAGACTGTGGTATTTATAAGCGGGGGAAGTTTGCCTATTACGAATACCTGATGTATTTTGATGGGAATGAGAATCCTCCCACTGAAATTATCCTGACAAATGAGCAAATCAAGGAACTGGGGCTGTGAATGCCCTAATGAGTGTGCTTTTTTAAGGATTGAAAGTTTTCACAAAAAAGCGAAAGCCGGTAGAACGGAAAAAACGTTCTGCCGGCTTTTTTATACCCCCATAATTTTAAGAACTGTTTAATTAGAAACACAAGGATGGGTGTAATGTTTTTTAGCTTCCCAATGGAATCTTCTTGTGTTTCCTAATTTACTCCGATATAATAGGAATTCCCGAGAAAATATTTGTAAAATCTGCGTAGAATTTTACTAAAATTGGAGAAAACGTTAGAAGAAATATAAGAATTGGAGGGAGCCCCATGATTACCGTTTCACAGTTATCCAAGCGATTTGTGGTGAGCCGACGAAAAAGCGGACTGAAGCAAGCCACCAAATCCCTGTTCCACCGGGAGCGGGAGTTTGTACAGGCTTTGGATAATGTCTCTTTTACGATCCCTGACGGGCAAGTGGTGGGATATATTGGCCCCAACGGCGCTGGGAAAAGCACCACCGTAAAGATTTTAAGCGGTATCCTCACCCCAGACAGTGGGGAATGCGACATCAATGGCCGTACTCCTTGGAAGCAGCGCCGAGAGCACGTAGCAGAGATGGGTGTGGTGTTTGGACAGCGGTCCCAGTTGTGGTGGGATGTGCCAGTGGGGGATTCCTTTGATCTGCTTCGGGATATTTACCGGGTGCCGGAAAACCGCTACCGGGCTAATGTGGCGGAATTAACAGAGCGTTTACAGTTGGAAGAAATTTTGCGCACTCCGGCCCGGCAGCTTTCTTTGGGGCAGCGGATGCGCTGCGAGATTGCGGCGTCCCTGCTCCATGACCCCAAGGTATTATTTTTGGATGAACCTACCATCGGGCTGGATGCAGTCTCTAAGCTGGCAGTGCGGGATTTTATCCGGGAGATCAATCGAGATCGGGGTGTTACCGTCATTTTGACTACCCATGATATGCAGGATATTGAAGCCTTAGCCCAACGGATTCTCCTTATCGGGAAAGGGCGGGTGCTGCTGGACGGCACATTAGAGCAGCTGAAGCAGCAATATGGCCGAGGCAGCGTCACGGTTTCCTATAGCGGGGGAGAGGTGCAGAAACTCTCTGAGTTGGAAATCGTGGAACAGGAGCCGGGACGCCTTACGGTGTCCACCGATGGCTCCCGGGAGGATACCGCCCGGGTCATCGCACAATTGACAGCTGCTTTGAGTATCACCGATATTTCGGTGAAAGGCCCCGATGCAGAAGAGATGGTGGTCTCTCTCTATCGGGAATATCGGGTATAAGGAGGCGGAAATATGAAAAAGTATGCTTCCTTTTTTCGTATCCGCTTTGTCAATGCCCTGCAATACCGAGCGGCAGCCCTGGCAGGGATGGCCACCCAATTTTTCTGGGGCGGGATGCTGCTTCTGATGTTTGCGGCTTTTTATCATAGTGCACCGGAAAGCTTTCCCATGGATTTTCAGGCCTTGTCCTGTTATATCTGGTTACAGCAGGCATTTTTGGCAATGCTCAATTCTTGGGCCTTTGAAAACGATATTTTTGAGGCCATTTCTAGCGGCAATATTGCGTATGAGCTGTGCCGTCCTATGGGGCTTTATGGTCAGTGGTTTGTAAAGGCCGCTGCCAACCGTGTGGCCCGGGCTGTTCTGCGATGTGTGCCGGTATTAGTATTTGCGGCTCTATTGCCTGCGCCCTATGGCATCACCTTGCCACCGAATGTTGGTGCGGCGCTATTGTTTGTGTTTTCCTTGTTTTTAGCCCTGGGAGTGGTAGTAGCTTTTACCATGGTAATCTACATCATTACATTTTACACCATTTCCCCTACGGGAGTGCGAATGGCTGCGACTTCGGCGGCGGAGCTGCTTTCCGGTTCGCTGCTGCCTTTGCCATTCTTTCCCGAGGGGCTGCGGCAATTAGCAGAGCTGCTGCCATTTGCCTCCATGCAGAACGTACCTTTGCGGGTATACAGCGGCGAGCTTTCCGGTCAGGCAGCGGCGTGGAGTGTGGGCTTGCAGGTGTTTTGGCTGGCGGCGCTTCTGGCTTTGGGAGTGTGGATGATGCACCGCGCCCTGCACCGTGTGGTAGTGCAGGGCGGATAGGAGGTCTTTATGAAGCTGTATGCAAAATTTTTCTCCCTGCATCTGCGCAGTGTGATGCAGTATAAATCTTCTTTTTTTCTTATGACCATCGGGCAGTTTATCATGGCCTTTTCCGCTTTTTTAAGCGTCTGGTTTCTATTCGACCGATTTTATCAGGTGGATGGGTTTACCTTCCAGCAGGTTTTGCTGTGTTTTTCGGTAACGTTGATGTCATTCTCTCTGTGTGAGGGTTTCTTCAGAGGGTTTGATACCTTTTCCTATACGGTCCGCAACGCGGAATTTGACCGGATACTTTTGCGCCCCCGAAACGAGATTTTTCTAGTACTGGCCAGCAAAATCGAACTGAGCAAAATGGGAAGGCTGCTGCAGGCGTTTCTGGTGTTTCTGTATGCGATCCCCACCAGCGGGGTGGAGTGGAACTTCCAACGGGTGTTGGTGCTGGTGTTGATGCTCCTTGGCGGTGTATGCGTATTTTGCGGCCTGTTCCTTCTCTATGCAGCCATCTGCTTTTTTACCATCGAAGGCCTGGAGTTTATGAATATCTTTACTGACGGCGGCCGGGAGTTTGGCTCCTATCCTATGGGCATTTATGGTGATGGGATTTTGCGTTTCTTTACCTTTGTGGTACCCATTGCCTGTTTCCAATATTGGCCGCTGCTCTATCTGTTAGGAAAAAACGAGTCCCTCTGGTGCATGCTGTCACCATTAGTGTGTATCGTGTTTTTGCTGCCCTGTTGGGCATTTTGGCGTTTTGGTGTGCGGCATTATCAGTCCACAGGGTCGTAAGGTCACTCCTCCAACATGCGGTTCATTTCTGCGGTGAGTACCACCCCTGCTGCGCCGATTACGCCGGGTTCCCCGCCTACGGCACGGTAGAGGTTAGGCTCCAGCACCGAAAGTTTTTTTACTTTTTGAGAAATAGCATCGAACAGCTCTTCACCCAGCAAGTGGAACATTTCGCCACCTACCGAAAAATAGCCGCAGTCGTAGCACATAATCATGTTGTTGATGCACATGGCAACACAATCTGATACATGCTGGATGGCTTCTTGCCGGGTAGTTTCATCCAGATCTGAGAGACTGTCTAGGTGATATTGCTTACACAAAGCATTGATATTCGCTTGACCTTCCAGCCAACCCATTTTACTTACTGCCGTTTCATAGTCGGGCTGAAAGCTCATATAGCCAACTTCGCCGCACATATAGCGAATGCCTCGGCGCAGTTTGCCGTTGAGCATAACGCCGCTGCCGATACCAGTGCCGATAGAGAGGTAAATCAGGTCGTCTCGCTCTGTCAAATGCTTGCTGATAAATTCTCCCTGCACTTCCATGTTTAGGTCGTTATCTACCAATACCGGTAAATGGTAACGTTCTTCCAAACTTTGAATCATAGAGGAAATATCGGTCTTTTCTTCGATCCCAATGAGGGGGGCCATGATAATGGTTTGATTGTTGGCGTCATAGATACCGGGTAAGCCGATACCGATGCCTAGTACATCGGAAAGGAGAATATTGCTCTCTACCAGCAGTTCGTTGATGCGGTGATACAGGGTGGAGGACATGATTTTTTCAAAAGGCTCCCGTACCCGAGTCTTTTTTAGGCACACGATCTCATTGCGCAAATTGGTGATTCCCAACTTTAAATAATCACCTTCAAAAATCACACCAACAGCATAATATCGATTTTTGCGAATGCGGAGCATTTGAGGCTTGCGGCCTAAAACAGCTTCCCCCTCTCCCAGATCTTCCACTAAGCCTTTTTCCTGAAAAAAATTAATGATCTTAATTACCGTGGGGGCGCTGATCTCCGTTAGTCGGGAAATTTCAGATTTAGAGGTGACATCGCGTTCGCTGAGGATGCGATAAACCTTGCGGCGATTCATATCTTTTAAATGAGAAGCGACATATGTTTTCATGATTGGGCACACTCCTGGCTTTTTCTATGATTTTATTATACTTATCTAAGTAAATTAGTCAAGGCGAATAATAAACGGTTCTTCCATGTTTATGTTGACAATTCCCACAAAATGTCGTATTATTTAATAAACTTAAAAAATAAAGGAGGAGCTTATGGAGTACGTAGTCTTAAAAACCGCAGAAGAGATCGGAGAGGTGGTAGCAAACGAGATCGCCGCCTTGATACAGGAAAAACCAAAAGCCAATATCTGTATTGCCGCAGGCCATTCTTCCCTGTGCACATTTGAGAAATTGGTGGAAAAGGTGAAGCAAGGAACCCTGAGCTTTGCCCAGGCCAGCTTTACTGCCATGGATGAATGGGCAGGGATGAATGAAACCGATAGTGGAAGCTGTGGGAATTTTTTGGTAAAGCATTTCCTTTCTCAGGTGGACTTTTTCCCGGGAAATATCTCCCTTGTCAATGGCCGGGCAGATGACCCGCAGCAGGAGCTGAAAAGAATTGCATCGTTCATTGAGGAAAAAGGCGGAATCGATTATATGGTGCTGGGTGTAGGAATGAACGGGCATTTGGCACTGAACGAGCCGGGAACTTCTTTTACTTCCGGGCCTCACCTTTCTCAGCTGGATGAAGTGACCCGCACAGTGGGTACCAAGTACTTTGAGGAAGCGCCCTCCCTTACTGGTGGTGTGACCATTGGGCTGGGGGATATTTGCCGCACCGGGCGTTGCGTACTCACGGTAAATGGTGCAAAAAAGGCGCCTGCAATCATTCCTTCCTCGATTGAAATAAATAATGGGGTGTCTTCCAATGGACTCTCCTCTTGCTGTTCCAGCCAATGGAACAATTCCTCCCGTGAGGGGCTGTGTCCATGGGAAACATAAAACCCTGAAACACTGTGAGCCAAATCTACGCAGTCGGCACATTCCAAACCATACAGCAGCCCAAGAGCAAATCCAGCGTTGAAATTATCTCCGCCCCCAGTGGAAATTACCGGATGAGGGGTATGGAAATTTTTTCTGTGCCGTACTTGTCCCTCGCTGACATAGCAGCTGCAATCCAGCAGGTGGATGACCAACCGGGAACAATGCAGCCGGGTGTATAATTGGGAGGCCAACGCCTCAATGGAACCATAAGAAATGTTTTCAGCTTCTGCTACCCGTTCCGCTTCGTTCCGGTTCATACTGATGGTAAAATCGAACCGGTTGGAAAAGCTTCTCATCAGGCTGCACGCTTCTCGGATCTCTTCCGCAGAGCGGCAAGAGCAATCGGAAAGATCGATGAATACGAAACGCTTTTTAGGAGAGAGGTAAGGGAAAATATCCTTTTCCAATCCATTCCAAATAGAAAGGCTCCCTTTTAACTCGCTCCAATTCAGCAGTACCATCATATCGCTGCTATCGAAAAGGGAAAACAGGATATCTTTTCCAGCTCGCTGCAGCAGCAAGGAGTAGTCAAGCTGATCGATGTCCTCGTTGTTTGCCAACATGAGCTTTCCATCATCAAATTCTAGTGCTTGGCAAAGCCCAGGTTCGCATACAGAGAGCAGCTGGCAGTTAGGGGGTATATTGCGGAAAATGGGAAGTACATCAGGATAACCCATTGCCCCAACGCAATTTACAGAAACATCTAGCTTTGCCAACGCTTGTGAAAAGATCGGCATATTTTCTCCGATTTTTTCGGTCATTTGCTTAAGTTCCAAAGAGCAGCTTTTCTTGGCTTTCCCTTCGATATACCGACCAAACTCATCAAGAGTAGAAAAAAAGGTGTTATGAGAACGGATTACCCGCAGGATGCTGTCAATATATCCGTCAAATCCGGCGACTACTTTTTTTTCTGTAGTGTTGTCGGTGAGTAAGGATAGATAGTGAGGTTTCAATTACAACATCCTCTTTTTATTTATTAACCTTATTAAATATATTATAAGATTTATTTACAAAAGTCAATACCATAAATAAAAATATTTATAAGTTCTAATTAAGAATTATAAAAGGCTTTATATGGGCGATGTTTACATTATAAATAGTAAATAGCGATATTATTGTCTTAAAATACAATAAGCGGTATTTAATTAATTTAGTTTAATGATTATGATTCTCGTATTTATAAATATGGAAAGAACGTATTTGACAAGGATAATAAAAATTAGATTATTATTTGTTTAGCACCATTTCTTTGACCTTATTATAGGAGGAGTTGAAAGGATGATGGAAAAAGTGAAAAAGGAGCTCGTGTCTATGTGGAGCAAACAGCAAATAGAACTTCTATAAGCATACGATTAAACAACACAGCGACCGCCTGCCCTTTTGAACTGAGAAAGGGCAGGCGGTCGCTGTGTTGTGTTCTTTATATTATATATAAATAGGAAAGGGGGTTATGAACCAAAAAGGGTGTTTTCTAAGGTTTCGTATTCTTTCAGGAGGGTGGCAAGGCCCACGCCGTTTTGCTGGAACTCCGGGTATTCGGTATAGGCGGCGATAGCGTGGCTGTCCTGGGTGATGGTGTAGTATCCAGTGTTGTAGATATCGACCCGCAGGATATCTTTGCTGTCCTGATGAACATCTGAGCAATCCATCATGGGGGCAACAAAAGTATCGCCTTCTTTTAATTCTGGGAATAAGCCTCGCATAATGATATTAGCGTACAGCGCAACTTCCTGTCCCTCTTTATAATGTCCGCTGGGATCGTGGAGGATTTTGAGGGGGATACGGAAAGCACCCCCTGCCGCCGAAGTCTTTTTCGAGGGTTTCCTCTTTGCCAGTGACTTGGGCATATACTGGGAACCATCCTTCATCCAGGATTTCTTCTACTGTGGTTGCCTTCATATCTACTAACGGAGCACCCGGTGGCGCCAGTTCTTCTTGCAGTCTGGCGGCTTCCTCTGCAGGAAGGGGCGCAGGGTCGGCGGAGATAGATGGCGGGCCTGCAGGTTGGCAGGCGGAGAACAGACAGGCAACCACCAGAAGGGCGGCGAAAACAGAAAATAGTTTGCGTTTCATAACAATCACCTCGTTAGGGATGATAGTTTACGTAATAGCCAGAACACCGTATGCACAAACCATTGGGTTCCCCTTCTTTCAAAACTTTTCAATAAAATCATACCATAAACAAATAGTGATCTCAACAAATATAACATAAATGTAATGCTTGCCAACAAAAAAGCAAGAGAAAAGAGCCGGTTTTTTAAATGAGAAAGAAACACCCGGCTAAGTGGTTGTAAGAAATGCCTGTTTTTCGTTGAAGAGAAGCGGAAAACCAGCAATTCTGCACAGAGAAAACCACGCAGCAAAATATACAAAAAATCATTAAAAACTTCTTGCAAAAAAGAGAAAAAAAGGCTTGCAATTTGCGGGAAGACATGATAAAATGATTGAGCAAGACTGCGACACGATATGCGATGAAGCGGGAGGTTGCGGCTGGTACAGCCGGTTTTTCCGTGGAGTATGTCCGATTTTAAACCGGGCGACAAGAATATGAGAAGTACGGGGCCACGCGCTTTTGGCCTGTTACTCACCAAGGGTGCGCCATGCCGGGATCTCCGGCGCCGGAACACCGGCTTGGGATATGGCTTAACGACTTCTCAGACGTTTTTTATTTGTCCACACCCGGATTCTGCTAAAAACTGAATCCGGTTTTTAAATGCCAGGGTGCGAAACACCCGGCAAGGTGTGAAAATAAAGGCGCCGCCCGCCAACTACTTTCAAGGAGGCGATGATAGTGGCAGTCAAGGAAAAAATCAGAATTCGCATCAAGGGGTACGATCATCAGCTGGTGGATCAGTCCGCCGAGAAGATCGTAGCAACCGCAAAGCGCACAGGCGCTCGGGTATCCGGCCCTGTTCCGCTGCCCACCGAGAAGCAGGTAATCACTATCCTGCGTGCTGTTCATAAGTATAAGGACAGCCGTGAGCAGTTTGAAATGCGCACTCACAAGAGACTGATCGACATTCTGCGGCCCTCTAACAAGACTGTTGAATCTTTGATGGGCCTGGAACTCCCCGCTGGCGTTGAGATCGAGATCAAGCTGTAAGGCTTGCTTCCCAACCAACCGGACGGTCGGGGTCATGTTGGCCCGAAAGGGTCAACCAATAACCTGCACAGGAGGTATATTTCATGCAAAAAGGAATCATCGGCAAGAAGATCGGCATGACGCAGATCTTTGATGAGACGGGCAAAGTCATTCCCGTAACGGTTCTGGAAGCCGGCCCCTGCGTCGTTTCCCAGAAGAAGACCGTTGAAAATGACGGTTATGCAGCCATCCAGGTAGGCTTCGGCGACCTGAAGGCCCACCGCGTGAACAAGCCCATGAAGGGTCATTTCGCAAAGGGCAATGTGGCTCCCAAGAGAACTCTCCGCGAATTCCGCTTGGAGAACACCGACGCTTACAATGTGGGCGACCTGATTAAGGCTGACATCTTTGCAGTGGGCGACAAGGTCGATGTGACCGGCACCAGCAAAGGTAAGGGCTACGCCGGCGGCATCAAGCGCTGGGGCCTGAACCGCCTGAAGGAAACCCATGGTTCCGGCCCTGTGGCTCGCCACGCTGGTTCCAACGGCTCCATTTCTGATCCTTCCCGCGTGTTCAAGGGCAAGAGACTGCCTGGCCACATGGGTGCAGAGCAGGTAACCGTTCAGAACCTGATGGTAGCCAAGATCGACGCTGAGAACAATCTGATCGCCGTGAAAGGCGCCGTACCCGGCCCCAACGGCGGGATCGTTGTCATCCGTGACAGCGTGAAAGCGTAAGGGAAGGAGGAACAAACATGCCTACAATCGCAGTTTTAGATATGGCCGGCAAGGAGATCGAGAAGATCGAACTGAATGATGCCGTATTCGGAATTGAACCCAACGTTGCAGTGATGCACGATGTGGTGAAGAACATCCTGGCAAACCGCCGGCAGGGCACCCAGAGCGCTCTGACCCGTGCAGAGGTTTCCGGCGGCGGCAAGAAGCCCTGGAGACAGAAGGGCACCGGCCACGCTCGTCAGGGCAGCACCCGTGCTCCCCAGTGGACCCACGGTGGTATCGTCTTCGCCCCGAAGCCGCGCTGCTATCGCTATACACTGAACAAGAAGGTGCGCCGTCTGGCTATGCTGAGCGCCCTTTCCAGCAAGGTTGCTGACAACCAGATGGTGGTCATCGACAACATTGCTACCGAAGAGTACAAGACCAAGAACATCGTTGCGATGCTCAAGGCCGTAGGCGCTGAGAAGAAGGCCCTCATCGTTCTCCCCGAGGTGGACAAGAAGGTCATCGCTTCCGCCAACAACATCCCCGGCGTCAAGACCGCCCAGGTTAACACCCTGAATGTCTACGACATCCTCAACGCCGATATGTTCATCGTCGCCAAGGGTGCTGTTTCCAAGATCGAGGAGGTATACGCATAATGGTTGCACAGGATATCGTAATCCGCCCGGTCATTAC
>CALWIS010000197.1 GCA_944380795.1 uncultured Clostridia bacterium
TGTACAAAATGCGGAAAACAGCTGGAGGGTAATACAGCAGATTTCTGTCCTTATTGCGGTGCTCGGATAGAAAACGCGAATACATACCAGCAGCCTAATGCGTATCAGCAGCCCAGCGCATACCAACGGTCTAACGCGTATCAGCAGCCCAGCGCATACCAACAGCCCAACGCGTATCAGCAGCCCAATGCGTACCAGCAGCCAAACGTGTACCAGCAAATGGCATTGCCCATGAATTGGTATAAATTTGTGATCTACTTTATGTTTTTTGCCAATGCGGTGCTAAATGTCATTGGGGCCATTGGATATTTTAGCGGTTCTACCACCAGTTCTCTGGCCGAAGGAATGGTAAGCGCCGATTGGATTTACGCCATGTATCCCGCGCTCCGGGGACTGATGTATTTTATGGGTATCGTCGCTCTGGCTTCTGCTGTTTTAGCGATTGTTGGTCGGCAGTGGATGGCACACTTTGATAAAAGAGGAATTATAGCCTTAGCTGTGTTGTATATCATTGGTATTGTATCCAATGTGATCTATATGGTTGGGCTCATGACAATTATTCAAGTAGGTATAGGAGATCTTGGCGTTACTGCAATCAGTTCCATGATCGGTTCTATTGTTGGCGGTGTGGTTGCTCTCCTGCTGAATATGATCTATTTTAAAAAGCGCGCCCACCTTTTCCACTAAAAAGTCATTCCCTGCCAGTAATGTAGGTTGCCGGCAGGGAATTTTTTTAAATTGATTGATCTCTTTAGCTGAAGGTGATACAATCAAACAAAAATCATGGAGTTGCCATGGGCTGTTTTTATAAAGGAGGAGTTTAGTGTGAGTGCTTTATTAGGAACCGATGTTGTAGTCCAACTGGGATTTGTGGTGTGGGATGTGGAAAAGACCGGGGCAAAATTTGCCGAGTTTTTCGGGGTAGAGTGTCCGCCCACCTGTACATCCGGAGATCCGGATGTGGTAAAGGGAAGCTATCGTGGCGAACCCACCCGGGCTTCCTGCCGGATGAAATTTTTTGAAACCCCGTCTTTGCAGATCGAACTCATCCAGCCGGATGATACCCCCAGTGTCTGGCGGGATTTCTTAAACGAAAAGGGAGAAGGTATGCACCATATTGCTTTTCGGGTAAAAAACACGGATGAAGCCGTGAAAACTCTGGAGGCAAAGGGCTACCCGTTGCTTCAGAGGGGGCTGTATGCCAATGCTTCTGGGCAGTACGCCTACATAGATGCCCAGGAAGATCTGAAAATGATCTTGGAGCTGCTGGAAGATTTTGATGAAAATGTCAAGGGATAATGCAGCGGAATTTTATCGCACAAAAGGGGGGACAGGGACTTCTGTCTCTCTTTTTTGCTTTATTGAGCAGGATTTCTGCCTAATAAAGCAAGATTGGGGATTGCAATTTTACAAAACAAAAGTATAATAAACAACGTTGTTAAATTTAATTTAATAACTAAAATGAGCACAGACTCATGGAAGGTAGATGTTTTATGAAAAAACAGCCAAATATCGTCTTTTATTTTTCCGATCAACAGCGGTGGGATACCTTGGGCTGCTATGGGCAGCAGCTGCCCGTAAGCCACAACTTGGATCGATTGGCCCAAGAGGGAACGCTTTTTGAGAACGCCTTTACCTGCCAGCCAGTATGCGGCCCGGCCCGCTCCTGCTTACAGAGTGGAATGTATGCCACCCAGACCGGTTGCTACACCAATGGTATCGAGTTACCCTTAGATATCAAACCCTTGGCAGAATATTTTAATGAAGCAGGATACGAGACTGCCTATGTGGGAAAATGGCATCTGGCCTCCAATGAAGCGAAAGGACTGCACCACGAGACCACAGCGATTCCTAAGGAATACCAGGGCGGATACCGGGATTACTGGATGGCTGCTGATGTGCTGGAATTTACTTCCCACGGCTATAACGGCTACGTGTTTGACGGCGACGGCAATCGCCATGAGTTTATTGGCTACCGGGCAGACTGCATCAATAATTATGCTATTGATTATCTCCACAACCGCAAAACAGAAAAGCCCTTTTTCCTGTTTATCTCTCAAATTGAACCCCATCACCAGAACGATCACGGCGTGTGTGAAGGCCCTGACGGCAGCAAGCGCCGCTTTGCCGAATATCAGACGCCGGGCGACTTGGAGGGTACTGCCGGAAACTGGCGGGAAAATTATCCCGATTATCTGGGGCAGTGCGCCAGTTTGGACGAAAACGTAGGGCGGCTGGTGGATACCTTAAAGGAGATGGGCGAGTGGGACAATACCGTGTTTATTTACACCTCCGACCACGGCTCCCACTTCTGCACTCGGAATAAGGAATACAAGCGTTCCTGCCATGACGGCTGCACGCATATTCCTCTGATCGTTCGCGGCCCCGGATTTATGGGCGGCAAGCGGGAAAACGCCATGGTGAGCCTGCTGGATCTTCCCACCACCCTACTGGACTGCGCCGGGGTGAAAAAACCAGAGCAGTTTGCTGGAAATTCTCTGTGCAGCCTGATGGAGGGGAAAGCCGAAAACTGGCCGGATTCCATCTTTATGCAAATCAGCGAAAGCCAGGTAGGGCGCGCTGTGCGTACTACCCGCTGGAAATATTCTGTCCGCGCTCCGGGCAACGGCTGGTCAGCTCCCAGCGGCAGCGTTTATTATGAGGAATTTCTCTATGATCTGGAAAACGACCCCCATGAGCGCCATAATCTGGTATCCCGGCCGGAATATGCCGAGGTGCGGGAAGAGATGAAGCAGCGCCTTCTCTCCTGGATGGAACGGGCCGGGGAGGAAAAACCGGAGATCCGCCCCAAC
>CALWIS010000198.1 GCA_944380795.1 uncultured Clostridia bacterium
GAGAAGCAATCATCAACGCTCCCAGACAGTTCATTGCCGTTTTGTATTTATAATCCACACAAAATCCTAAGCAAAATCCGCCCAACGGACCAATTATGCCGTGCAGCTCCATGGGGAGGAGACGATAGGTGTGTTCTCGCTTCCAAAGGCGGAGGATAACGCAGAGATAAATAGAATTGCAAATAATACAATCAATATGGAGCGCAAGAACATGGCGGTTGCCAGTTTCCTTTTTTCTTTTTTGACAGAACTTTTTCCCATCATATCCTTGATGATTTGCGGGTCAAGCTGAAGCATATCATAGAATTTCATCTTTTTTCTCCTTTGGGCTGGTCATGATTTGGTTCGCTTTGGAAATGAGCCTGCATAATTCTTCAAATTCCTCTCCCATTTCCCGGTATAAATCATAAAACGTTTGGAGCATAATTTGAAAATCGTTTTGCAGGGCCTTTTCCCCCTGTTCAGTTAGGGAAAGGGAATAGCTCCGCTCGTCCGTGTCCTTTTTCTCCCGTTGAATACAGCCTTTTTCATAAAGGCATTTCAGGCAGCGGCTGACAGCTTCTTTTTTCATTCCGGTTGCCTTGCTTAAATATAAAGGAGTGCAGCCGCTTTTGGTCAGATAGATCCAGGCCAACAGCTCCCGTTCGCTGGCTGTTAAAAAATTTTTTTGTTTTTTTGTTAACATCACCCTTGCAAACTGATTCACTTCCTGGTGGATAGTCAGCATTTCCTGCCAATCAATCATGAGGCTCCCTCCTTTAAGGTTAACAATGTTAATTATATGCAGATCTAAAAAGCTTGTCAATATGGGAAAATATATGAAACTACAGATGATGATCTATCTTTACGAAGGGGCGAAAAAGCTGCGGAAAAGGAAAAAAACCTTTTAACCCACAGGAAACTATGGTATGATAAGGGCGGAAGGAAACGCAATTTTTTGAGGAGGGAACGCAAATGCCGCCCATCCATTTGTTGGTAAAGCCGTCGTCGGGGGCATGTAACCTGCGGTGCCGGTATTGCTTTTATCATGATGTGATGGAGAACCGGGAACAGGCCTTTTTGGGCTTTATGTCCCCGGAGACCCAGGAGAATATGATCCGCAAGGCGCTGGAGCGGGCGGATGGCCAATGTACCATTGCCTATCAGGGCGGGGAACCCACCCTTATTGGGCTGGAGTATTTTAAGCGGGCCGCAGAGCTGGAAAAAAAGTATAACCATAAGGGAGTAAAGATCCACCACGCCATTCAGACCAACGGCTATGCCCTGGATGAAGAATGGGGCCGGTTCTTTGTGGAAAACCAATATTTGGTGGGGCTTTCTATGGACGGAACCCGAGAGACCCACGACCGATACCGAGTGGACCCTGCCGGAGAGGGTACCTTTCGGCAGGTGCAGCGTACGGCCAGAATGTTTGACAAGCTGGGGGTGGAGTACAATATCCTCACGGTGATCAACAGCCAGACCGCGAAAAAGATTCAAAGTATCTATACCTTTTATAAGAAGAACGGGTACCGGTATTTGCAGTTTATCCCCTGTCTGGACCCTTTGGGGGAGGAGCCGGGAAGCCGGGACTATTCCCTGACTCCCAAGGCATATGGGGAGTTCCTGTGCCTGTTGTTTGATTTGTGGTATCGGGATTTGATGGCCGGAGAGGAGATCTCCATCCGGCAGTTCGACAATTATATTCAGATGTTGCTGGGATACCCGCCGGAATCCTGCGGCATGAGCGGGGTTTGCTCCTTCCAAAACGTGGTGGAGGCAGACGGCGGGGTGTATCCCTGTGATTTTTATGTGTTGGATGAGGATTGCTTGGGAAATCTGAACCGGGACTCCTTTGACGATATAGAGAAAAAACGCAAAGAGATCGGCTTTGTGGCGGAATCCCGGGCAGTGGACCCGGACTGCCGGGAATGCCGGTGGTATCCCATCTGCCGGGGGGGCTGCAAGCGGTACCGGGAGCCGCGCACCGCGGAAGGACAGCTGCGGAAGAACTTTTTCTGCGAGTCGTACCAGATGTTTTTTGCCCACAGCATCTCCCGCATGGAGCAGATTGCCCAACAGATCGCCCGGAGCCATGGGCTGCGCTGAGCCTTAATGAAAGCGGGCATGGTAATACCACCACATGAATGGGGGGAAAAGGATGAGACGGAATCATAAAGCAGTGGCGTTGGGAGCTTTCTTGGTGATGGTTTGCTCCTGTACGGTGATACTTCTCCTGTTGAACCGGTGCTTTTCGGACCCTTGGAGCAGTTGGGAGAGCAGCCAGAGCGATTCTTCCGCTGTGGCAGAGGAATCCCGAGACAAAAAGGAAGCAGAGATCGTAACTCCTTCGGCAGTGACTTTGGAGGAGGACGGCAAGACGCCGGTATATTCTCAGGTTCCAAAGCCTATCCTCCCCACAGCCGCCGGCTGCAACGCGGTTTCTCCCCAGCAGGGCAGGGAATCCCTTACCGATGAGGGAATGGCGCAGTTATATGATGCTATTAGCGAAAAGGCCTATCGGGTTTCGGAGACGGCTGGAGAGAATCAGCTGTATCCTATTGAGCGTATTACCGTTCGTGGAAGCAGCCTGACAGACGGCCAGGTGGTGCAGACCCTGACAGCTTTTTCTCACGACCATCCAGAGGTGTTTTGGATTTCCAACCGGTATGGCTATTCTACTGGAGATAATCGGACGGTGGTACAGCTTTACGCGGTGGCTCCTGCTTCGGAGTGTCAAAAGCTTTCCAAAAGGGTGATGGCAGAGGCGGAAAAGGTACTGCAAAATCTGCCGGGGGGAGCGAATGCTATGGAAAAGGAGATCACTCTGTATAAAACGGTAATCCAAAACTGCCAATATGACGATGAAGGAGCCAAAGATGACCAGGACTGGCGGGCACACAGCATTGTGGGGGCCTTTTTGGATGGAGAAGCGGTGTGTGAAGGCTATTCCCGGGCACTGCAACTTTTATTGAATCAAGCAGGGGTTCCCAGTATGGTGGTAACGGGAACGGCCGGCGGCGCCCATATGTGGAATTTGGTGTGTATTGACGGCCAGTGGTATCAGGCGGATGCTACCTGGGACGATTATGGGGAAGAACCGCTATACCGATATTTAAACCTGACGGATGAGATGATGAGCCAGGATCATCAGCTATACCCCCAGGCAAACCAAACGGAGGAACTCAAGGGGGATCAGGTGTATAATCTTCCCTTACCCACTTGTACGGCAACCAAGGCCAACTATTTCCAGGCCAAGGGTGTTTCCATTTCTTCTTTTGAGGATATAGATCCACTGGCAAAAGCTATCTCTCAAGCTTCCAAAAATGGGGAAAAGAGTATACAACTATATATTACAGAAGAATTGGATTATGATGCAGCGGTAAAAGGGCTGTTTTTGGATGCCCCGTACCAATTTTTAAATGCAGTGCAGCAGGCTAACTTGACGGCGGACGTGCCGGTAGATTATAATCATTGCACCTATGTGGAGGCCAAAACGTGCCGGGGCGTAGTGATTCTCCTGTCGTATGAGCAGGAATCGTAAAGGAGAAATCAATGGAAAAATTTTTTCAGGCGGGAAAGTGCCGGTTTCCTTTAGGAGGACGTACCTATATTATGGGAATCCTAAATGTAACGCCGGATTCCTTTTCGGACGGGGGAAAGTATTTTCAACCGGAAAAGGCGGTGGCCCATGCTTTGGAAATGCAGGAGCAGGGGGCGGATATTCTGGATATTGGGGGGCAGTCTACTCGGCCGGGCCATGTGACAATTCCGTGGCAAGAGGAATGGAAACGGATTGAACCGGTGCTTTTGGCCTTGCAGGGAAAGGTACAGGCCGCAGTGTCGGTAGATACCTTTTACCCCCAGGTAGCGGAGCGGGCGTTGGATGCAGGCGCGGATATCATCAATGATGTGACGGGGTTTTCTCCCGAAATGTGGGAGATAGCGGCTCGATCTCCTAACTGTGGCTGCATAGTGATGCATTGGCAGGAGCTTGCCCCAGAGACGGATGCAGCAGAGGCGGTGCATCAGTTTTTCCTACAAAAAAAAGAAGAAGCGCTGGCGGCGGGGATTGCGCCGGAACGTTTGTGCATGGACCCCGGCGTGGGGTTCGGGAAGTCGTATGAACAGAATTTACAGCTTTTGGCCCAAGTGCAACGGGAAAAGCTGCCGGAAACAGCTTTTTTAATGGCAGCTTCCCGTAAACGGGTGATCGGGGCTCCCTGTGGGAACCCTCCTTTTGAGGAAAGGCTGGCGGGCACCTTGGCGGCCCATACCTTGGCGGTGGCCGGCGGAGCGGATATTCTGCGAGTGCATGATGTTCCAGAAGCGGTACAGGCAGCCAAAGTGACAGATGCGGTTTTACGCTTTTGTCCAGCTTACAAAAACAGAAAGGAGTGAGCCCCATGGACCAGATACAGATTCGTGGACTGGAAATCTATGCCTGGCATGGGGTGGGCCTGGAGGAAAAGCAGAAGGGCCAGCCTTTTGTTTTGGATGTGGATATGGAGTGCAGCCTGAAGAAGGCAGGCAAAACCGATGACTTGGGGGATACTATCAACTATGCCGCGGTGATAGAAGAAATTTCCCAAGTGATGCGGGATGGTTCTTGCGATCTCATTGAGCGGGCGGCTTCCCGGGTGGCAGAGGCCATACTGAAAATGGATATGCGGATTTGCCGGGTGCGGGTGTTGCTGAAAAAGCCAGAAGCCCCCATCCAGGCAAACTTCAATTATGTGGCAGTGGAAATCACAAGAGAAAGGAAAGATTATTTATGAAAAAGGCGATTATTGCATTGGGAACCAATCTGGGCAACCGTTGGGAGAACCTTTCTAAGGCAATACGGGCTCTGGAGCTTTTGCCGGGTTCTACTACGGTGGTGGCATCATCCCATATCTATGAGACCGAACCCTTTGAGGTGCCGGATGAACAAAACAACTATTTAAACATGTGTGTAATCGTGATGACTGAATTGTCTGCCAGAGCATTATTGGGTGCATGTTTAGGAATTGAAGCTGCTATGGGAAGAGCTCGTACGGTCAAAAATGCAGCCAGAGTGATTGATATTGACCTTTTGCTGTATGAAGGAGAAGAAATCCATACAGAGGAATTGAATGTTCCCCATCCTGAAATCCGAAACCGTGCTTTTGTAATGGTACCCTTGGCAGAAATGTTCCCCGAAAAAAAGGTGCTGGGCTATGATTTTTCGGCCGCTTATCAGCGAGTGGATAAAAAAGGCATCGAACGTTTGGGTTGATTTTGCAGGAAAACGCCTTGTTCCCGATCGGGAACAAGGCGTTTTTACTTGTAAGGTGAAAAAAAGATGAAAAATACCGGGAATATATACCAAACCCTAAAAAAGGGGCGAAAAAAGATGAAAAAAGGTGTTGACAAGCGGGAGAAAGCGTGGTAGAATAGTCAAGCGCTCAACGGAGCGGAAAAAAATCTTGACAAACCTTGAGTGGTTGTGGTAAGATAGAAAAGTTCCGCGAAAAGTGAGAGCAAAAAAGTTCTTGACAAACCGGAAACGGTGTGATAGAATAGAAAAGCTCTCGAGAAAAACTTCCGAGAAAAAAGTTCTTGACAAAGCCAAGAAGATGTGGTAAAATGGTCAAGCACTTCGGAAGAAAACGGAGCGCACAGGACCTTGAAAATTAAACAACGAAAACAAGAAAAGGAACCCGTAATCCTTTTGAGGGATATGAAAGTATTCCAACCG
>CALWIS010000199.1 GCA_944380795.1 uncultured Clostridia bacterium
GTGAGCGCTGTTGTTGGAGATCACGGGGCACTCTGCCTTGGCGTAGGTCTCCTCCAGAGCGCGGATTTCTTCCTTCTTCATGTCCACGGCGCAGAAAACAAAATCCACCAGAGAGGTGATCTTCTCCACATCGGCGGTGGCGTCCATTACCACCATAGAAGCCATGGATTCCGGCATGGGGGTGGTCATAGCCCAGCGGTTGCCCACTGCCTCGGCATAGGTTTTTCCAGCAGAGCGGGAAGAAGCCGCCAGTGCGTGGACTTCAAACCAGGGGTGATTTTCCAGCAGGGTGGCAAAACGCTGGCCCACCATACCGGTGGCGCCGATGATTCCAACTTTATACTTTCTCATGGGATGGTTCCTCCTGACATAATAAATTGGGTTCCGGAAATAGGGAATAAAAAAACCGGTTGAAAACCGGTCATCAATCCAATATAATAGTACTGTTCGGGTTTACCCTGTTTTTCCATAGGGGTAAGACCGATAGCGCTCCATCATACGGAATATGATGACAGTTGCTGTGGTGTTTCCAAAGCAACCAGGCGGATGCTTGCCAGACATCGCCTTCGGCGACTTTCCCTTTCACAGGCGATCACAGGCTCCGGCAGCCTCACGACCGGTTACTCTTGAAAGACGCACCTCTATCTTCAACGTCTTTATCATACATGATGGAGAGGATTTTGTCAATTTGAATCCTTATGATTTTTGCACAGGAACCGAAAAGATTTTCGGCGATTTTTCAAGTGTTTTTCATACAAAGACAAATCAACCGTTTGTAGGCGAGAAAAGGACGATACAAGTCCCGTCAGAAAGGAAGCAGCAGCATGAACCAGATACCTGAAATGAAAACCCATGATTTTTACTACGACCTGCCGGAGGAGCTCATCGCCCAAACCCCAGCGGAACCCAGAGATTCCTCCCGCCTGATGGTGCTGGACCGCAAGACCGGCGAAGTCTCCCACCACCATTTTTATGATATTGTTGATTTCCTTATGCCCGGTGATTGTCTCATCGTCAATGATTCCCGGGTGCTTCCCGCCCGTCTTTATGGGGAAAAGGAGGAAACTGGCGCCCATGTAGAGTTTTTGCTCCTTACCCAGCGGGAGAAAGACGTGTGGGAGGTGCTGTGCGGCCCGGGTAGAAGGGCAAAGCCCGGCGCCAAGTTCAGCTTTGGCGGCGGGCTGCTCCATGCCGAGGTGCTGGAGATCATCGAAGGCGGCAATCGCCTGGCCCGGTTTACCTATGAGGGGAATTTCTATTCTATCCTCGACAAAATCGGACAAATGCCCTTGCCTCACTATATTACCGCCGAACTAAAAGACAAAGAGCGGTATCAGACGGTGTATTCCAAAGAGATCGGTTCTGCGGCGGCTCCCACCGCTGGTCTGCACTTTACCCCGGAACTGCTGGAAAAGGTAAAGACCAAGGGTGTGAAGATCGGCGCGGTGACCCTCCATGTGGGCCTGGGCACCTTCCGTCCCGTGAGCGTGGAAAAAATCTCCGAGCACAAAATGCACTCGGAGCACTACCACCTTTCCGCGGAGACCGCCGCTCTCATTGAGGAAACCAAGAAAAACGGCGGGCGGGTCATTGCCGTGGGCACTACCAGCTGCCGCACTTTGGAGTCCGTCGCCACCCGGGAGGGGAAAATCTGTGAGAGCGACGGCTGGACGGACATTTTCATCTATCCCGGCTATGAGTTCAAGGTGCTGGATGGACTGATTACCAATTTCCACCTGCCGGAGAGCACCTTGGTAATGCTGGTTTCCGCTTTGGCTGGGCGGGAAAACATCCTCAACGCCTATAAAACCGCTGTAGAAGAAAAATACCGTTTCTTCAGCTTTGGCGATGCCATGATGATAATATGAACCCCGTTTTTTCACAATGATCTGGACGGGTACATATCCAAATAAGGAGGCCAAAACCCTTGATTTATGCGGGTTTTGGCCTCCTCTCAATTGTAATGTGGGCAAAAATATAATTTGGGGTGCATCACGTGTGTAAGCGTTATGATTTTTATGTCTTTAGGTGACCTTTTACAAAACTTTTTGGACCAATACTGAATAAAAATCCAATATAATGTATAAAAAACAGAAAGGGAGAAACCTCCTGTCTATCGTATGAAATGATGCACATATGTTTCTTGGCTGATAAATGTTATTGAGCCAATGATTCCTTTTTTTCACAGATTCTACTAATAATATTTTCCAGAAAATGCTTTAGATCGTGGAAGGGAATGTCTTGAAAGATTTTATTAAAGCCGATGGTTTTATAAGTTAGAAGCTTGTGCTTTAGAAAGAACTGATAAGCTTTTGACAAACCCGTTTTTCTTTCTTCCGAAGCTCCAGAGGAAAAATGTTTAGGTGTTCTGTGATAGAAGTTGAGCTAATATTTGCTTCATATAAATCCAAGATTTTTTAAAGGTTCACAAAAAACAGATTGAAGACTTCGTTCATCCGAATATAATAATATCGTAAATGTTTCAGCAGAATAAGAAAACCGAGGAGGGAACAATGGATATTATGCCAGTAAAGGAAGCGACAGAACGGAGGAATATATCAGAACGCTGGATTTAGAAGCTCTGTGAAGAAGGGCGAATTGAAGGTGTGCAGAGATTTTGCCGGTTCTGGATGATTCCCAAGAAGGCGCTGAAGCCTGCTGATTTAAGAAAAAACAGAAAAGGGAGGAGTGATGCTTCTCATGTATAACCCTCAATTGGAAACCTTCCTGTGTGTAGTAGAATGCGGCAGCTTCAACGTTGAACCTGCGCCGCTGTGCCGGGTTGGAAATTTCAAGGGAACCTATCTGTGCGGCGGTGTCCATTCATCACCGGCTGCGGGAAAAGACAGTCTCACTGTTCAGAATCTGTATGGCGAAAAATTTATGATGATGCGTCGGGAATGGAGCCACTATGTAGATTTGCTACGAGATGATCTTTGGAAAAACCATTCGAAGATCCAAATTGTAGACTTTGACTTTTACGATGTGAATGCCTTTAACCAGTGCGAAAACAACAATTGTGTGCTGATGGCGGTGCCTAAGTGGCAGTACGTC
>CALWIS010000200.1 GCA_944380795.1 uncultured Clostridia bacterium
CCCGGGAGCAGATTATCGGCGCTGTGGCGGAGACGGCCCGGTTGGCCGGGGCCAACCCCTGCCCGCCTATGATGTTGGGTGTGGGAATCGGCGGCGATTTTGAGCTGTGCGCCCTGTTGGCGAAAAAGGCGCTGTGCCGCCCGGTTTCCCACCGGAATGAAGACCCCTTCTATGCCCAGCTGGAGGCAGATATGCTGGAGGCTGTGAATCAGCTGGATATTGGACCCCAGGGCTTTGGCGGTGCGACCACTGCCTTGGCGGTGAATATTGAGCAATACCCCACCCATATTGCCGGTTTGCCCATGGCGGTGAATGTGGGATGCCATGTAACCCGCCACGCTGACGTGGTGCTGTAACAGGTCGAGGCGGCGGTTCTATTTTGTATATAAAGAAATTCTATATAATTTGTTTACAATTCATCCACAAAACTCTTTAAAACTTTTATAAAATGTGTTATACTATAACCACAGATACAGGAGGCGCCCAAAGGTTGTCATTTGGGAAAGCGCCTGCACAGTTTAAAGTGTTAGGAGATGTTGGCATGAAAATTACGATCATCGGCAGAAAGGTTACCCTGCGGGACAACTTCAAGGAGCTTGCTACCAAGAAGCTCATGCGCTTTGACCGGATTTTCGATGAGGATGCACAGGCGACCGTCACGGTAACGCTGGAGCGCAACCGTCAGACGGTGGAAATTACCATTCGCCAGCCGGGCATGATCTGCCGTGCGGAGGAAACCGCCGCAGAAATGAACGATGCTTTGGATAAAGTAATTTCCGCTCTGGGCCGGCAGATCCGCAAAAATAAAACCCGTTTGGAGAAGCGTCTCCACACTGGGGCCATCGACCAGTATGTGCAGGAGTATGCGGAGGAAACCGAGCCGGAGGATATGGCGGAATTTGACGAGTATGAAGTGGTCAAGACCAAGCGCTTCTATGTAAAGCCCGCCAGTGTGCAGGAAGCCATTTTGCAGATGAATATGCTGGAACACCAGTTCTTTATGTTCCGTAATACGGAGAATAATGAGATCAACGTGGTGTACCGCCGCAAGGATGGCAAGTACGGCCTGCTGGAGCCGGACAGCGAAGAATAAATTCTCATAATACAAACAGGGGCCGCGCTAAAAACGCGGCCCTTTTATGATTTGCACTGTAAAGCCACTTGTGGTACAATCAATAAGATCAACGAGAGAAAGGACAGCATCTATGGAATTGTTTGAAATGGTGGCTCCCTGCCTGCTGGGTGTGGAAGGCTTGGTGGGGGAAGAACTGCGGGAGATGCAGGCTCAAGAGGTGCGCCCCGAAAATGGGCGCGTATTTTTTAAAGGGGACGAGCATATGCTGGCCAGAGCCAATATGGGTTCCCGGTACAGCGAACGAATTTTGATTCATTTGGGCACCTTCCCGGCCCGCACCTTTGAGGAGCTGTTTCAGGGGGTAAAGGCTCTCCCTTGGGAACGGTGGATTGCGAAGGAGGACGCTTTCCCGGTGAAAGGGCGTTCCCTCAATTCCCAGCTGCACAGCATCCCGGACTGCCAGTCCATTATCAAAAAAGCGGTGGTGGAGCGGCTGCGGAGTAAATATCACGTTTCCTGGTTTGAGGAGACCGGTCCTCTGCACCAGATCCAGTTTTTGATTATGAAAGATCAGGTGAGCCTGATGCTGGACGCTTCCGGCGCAGGCCTGCATAAGCGAGGCTACCGGCAAAATTCCACAGAGGCTCCTATCAAAGAGACGCTGGCTGCCGCAATGGTGAAGCTGGCTCGTGTGCGTTCCGACGGGAATTTTATTGACCCCTTCTGCGGTTCTGGTACGCTGCTCACCGAGGCGGCTTTGTATGCTTTGAATATCGCGCCGGGCTTGCAGCGGCGTTTTTCCGCGGAAAAGTGGGCGCAGGTGGATAATCGCGTGTGGCAGGAGGAGCGCAACCGCGCCCGGGATTTGGTAAAGCGGGATGCTACCTTCCGTGCCACCGGCTACGACATTGACCCGGCGGCGGTTTCTCTGGCGCTGGACAATGCCCGCAAGGCGGGAATCATCGCCTTTGTCAAGGCCGAAAAGCGGGATATCCGGGATTTTAAAGCGGAGGGCGACTATGGCTGTGTCATCTGCAACCCGCCTTACGGTGAGCGCCTGCTGGACATCCAAACGGCGCAGGAGCTGTATGGAGTAATGGGGAAGGTGTTTGTACCCCAGCATGGGTGGAGCTATTCTATCATTAGCCCTGACGAGACCTTTGAGGACTGCTTTGGCCGTAAGGCAGATAAGCGCCGCAAGCTGTATAATGGCATGATTAAGTGCCAGTATTACCAGTACTATACCTATCCCAGAGCATCGAAAGGCTGATATTTATAGGAAACAGATTTGCAAAGGGAACTGTCTGCTGTAATGATGTCCGCGGGGAGAAAACTAAAAGACTTTATTTTGCTGCCCCGTGAATATAAAGTTTTCGTCAACCTTTTACAAAAGGTTGCAGGGTTTCCAAAGGGACAGCGTTCCTTTGGCCGCTCTCCGCAGAGAGCGGAATTTTTATACCGCAGGGCGTATTTTCGGGGGTGAATTACCAAATGTCCCTGTGGGATATTTGGTAAGAGGGCCCCTTTTGTAAGAAAAAAGGGGCCCTGTTTGATTCTTAATACAGCTTTCCCCGATGTTTCCAAAACGAGTATTTGATTTGACATAGAAAGGATGGCGCAGCTATGAAAATTACCGTCATTGGATGCGGTCGGTGGGGTTCCCTCATTGCCTGGTATCTGGACAGTATCGGCCATACCGTGACCCTTTACGGCCGGAAAACCTCCAAAACCATGGAACGCTTTTTGAGGGAGCGGAAAAATGACCTGCTGGAACTGCCGGAATCCGTACATCTTACCACCGATATTGTCGCCGCTAAGGAGGCGGAGGTTATTGTGATCTCCGTTAACTCCCAGGGCTTGCAGGGGCTCATGGACGAACTCAAGCCCCTGGATTTGACGGATAAAATTTTTGTGCTGTGCATGAAGGGGATCGAGATTGCCTCCGGGCGTAGGCTCTCCCAGGTGGTGAACGATAACACCGATTTTTCCAATGAAGTAGCGGTGTGGCTGGGGCCGGGCCATGTGGAGGAATTCTATCAGGGTATTCCCAACTGTCTGGTCCTCGACAGCAACAATCAAAAGGTGAAGGAGCTGCTGGTGGAGGAGTTTTCCAGCGATCTCATCCGGTTTTATTACGGGCAGGACCTTATCGGCAGCGAGATCGGCGCCGCAGCGAAAAACGTCATCGGTATTGCTGCCGGTATTCTGGACGGTTTGCACCTCTCTACGTTGAAAGGCGCTCTCATGTCCCGGGGTACCCGGGAGGTAGCCCGGCTGATACAGGCGCTGGGGGGAAATGAGCTTTCCGCCTATGGCCTGTGCCATCTGGGTGACTATGAGGCCACGGTTTTCTCCAAGTACAGCCACAACCGCCAGTTCGGGGAATCCTTCGTCAAGGGGGAGGAATACACCAAGCTGGCCGAGGGCTACTACACGGTGCGGGCTCTTTTGCAGATGGGAAAAAATTATGGAGTGGATTTGCCCATTTGCCGGGCGGTTTACGATACCCTGTACCGGGGAGTAGAACCGAAAACCGCATTGGAAGAATTGTTCACCCGCAGCCTCAAAACCGAATTTTATCAGTGACGCAAAAAAAGCGCCGCAGCCTACAGGGTTTCTGTCAGCTGCGGCGCTTATGTTACTAGCAGAAGAATTTATTTAATATCCCGCTTGCGGAGGGGCAGCAGCCCACACAGTAGGAATACGATTAAGAAGCCAAAGCCCACCAGCAGGCACCGCTGGATGACTTCCTGGGTCAGGGGGTCATACAGGGCGTTCATGCAGCTGGAAATCAAATAATGAGGCAGTTGGTTCTCGATGTGGAGTACTTCCTGCAAAAACAACTGGAGCAGCGAAGCTCCCAACAGCGAAAACTGCATAATGCAAATGCTGATGGCCATAGCGCCGCCGGACTGGCGCAGCAGGAAGGCTACCGTCGTAAACAGGGTGGAGAAGGCCAGTGTCAGCAGGATTTGCAGGGCCGCAATGAGCAGCGCGTCTGTGACAAATGTTTCCGAAGCGGTTCCCACTCCCCAAAAAATCAGGGCAGGGAAGAAGGTAAACAAGAAATAGCCCACTATGTACACCAGGGAAATCAACCATCCCACTAGGGTTTTGGAGAAAAAGATGGCGTCCCGCCGAAAGCCGTGGGAAGCAATATTTTTCATGGTTCCATAGCCGAATTCCCCGGCGGCAAAAATAGAAACCGAAATACAGGCGAAGAGAGGAGTGCTGGTACTGAAACACCGGGGGAAGTAGTCTAACGCACCCATCCCGTCAAGCGCGCCGCCGTTGGAAAATTGGATGAGCGATACATTTGCCAGTGCCAGCCCCATATTGATGATCAGGCACACCCAGAAGGATTTAAGGCGGCGCAGTTTATACCAATCGGAAGAAAGCAGATTTTTCATGATGACAGCTCCTTTTTTATTGTCCAGCCCGGGCAAAAGCGGCTTCTGCCTGGGAAGTGACCTGCATAAAATAGTGTTCCAAGTCTCCTTGCCGAGTGTGGAGGGAATCCACCATTATACCGGCCTGTATCAGCGCTTGGTTGAGAAGTGCTGGCTGTGTACAGGGTTCTGGCAGCAGCAGGCCCCCGTTCTCCAAAGGACGGATATCGGCAATACGGAACTGCTCATGGAGAAGCTTTACTGCGGCTTCACGATTATCCACATGAATTTCCAGTCCGGAACGGCACCGTTCTTCCAGTTCTTCGGCGGTGAACTGCTCCAGCATCCGCCCCTGATGAATGATGCCATACCGGGTAGCCAGCTTGGAAAGCTCACCCAAAATATGGCTGGAAATCAGCACGGTGATCTGCCGCTCTCGGTTCAACCGCTGAATCAGGTCTCGGACTTCCACAATGCCCGCCGGGTCAAGGCCATTGGTGGGTTCGTCCAAACAAAGGAATTCGGGATTCCCAATGAGGGCCAGGGCAATGGCCAACCGCTGCTTCATACCTAGGGAGAAGTTCCGGGCTTTTTTCTTTCCGGTATCCCCTAGACCGACAATCTCCAAAAGGTTGTCAGTTTCTTTTTTAACATTTTTCACTCCCAGCAAGCGGCACTGGGCCTCCATATTTTCTTTGGCGGTCATATGGGGGAAAACGGCGGGATACTCGATCACGGTGCCGATCTTCCGGCGCTGCTCCTCTAAATGGTCGCTTCCCATTAAGCGGATACTGCCGCTGGTGGGAGCTGCCAGCCCCACCGCCATGCGAATGAGGGTGGTTTTGCCTGCTCCGTTTTTTCCGATAAAACCGTAAATATCCCCGCGATGAACCTCCATATCCACATGGCTCACAGCGGTTTTTCCGCCGAACTGTTTGGTCAAGTCCTTCGTTTCCAGTACAGTTTCCATAAACAACACCTCTTGTGTGATTGTGTTAGTGTATTACGTTCTTAATACAAATATACAATACAGCATTTACCGTTAATTGTCAAGGAAAATTTTGTGGGGTGGGCTTTTGATTTTTGAAAAGCGGACTATATAGTGGAAGTCCCAATCAAAAGCAAGCAGAAAAGTAAAAACCAGGATAAAATGTAAATAATTTATGAAAACCGGGAATTTCGGAAAAAAGCTCTTGATTTTTCCAATAAAGGTGTTAAAATAGGTTTAGCACTCAAACAGAATGAGTGCTAAACCCTAAAAGTGCATGATATAAATTCTCTAAGGAGGAATTTTCAATGACTATTAAGCCTTTGGCAGACCGTGTCCTGATTAAAATGCAGGAAGCTGAAGAAACCACCAAGAGCGGCATTGTGCTGGCCAGCTCCGCACAGGAAAAGCCCCAGATCGCAGAAGTGATTGCAGTGGGCCCCGGCGGCATGGTAGACGGCAAGGAAGTTGCCATGTTCCTGAAGGTTGGCGATAAGGTTATCACCAGCAAGTATTCCGGCACTGAAGTGAAGCTTGACGACCAGGAATACACTATCGTACGCCAGTCCGATATCCTGGCTGTTGTTGAATAATAGATGTGATTGTTCACTAATTTCACTTTATAGGAGGATTCGATAGTTATGGCCAAACAGATTATTTAT
>CALWIS010000201.1 GCA_944380795.1 uncultured Clostridia bacterium
AGTAGACCCATGAATATCACCTGGAGCCTGGATCGACCGATTCCGGCGAAGTTTTTGAAGAAGACAAATAAATTGGTGGTGGGATAGTAAGTTTACAGCTTGACGCGGTCTCCGTAGGGAATAGGGAGTGGTTTGGCGCTGCTGCTATCTACCAAAACCCAGTCGTCGATGAATTCCAGCCGCACTGGAACCCATCCTGTATCTGCCTCAAAAAGAGAAAAGCATTCCCCGCAATGCAATCCGCCGTAGAGGGTCCCATTTTCAAATATAATATCAGGCCGATCGTTAAGTTTGATTAAAATTCCAGTCATAAATATCTCCTATAAGAGAGGGATAGTGATGAACCTGTTTGAGCGTATTCCAACTGATTTATTTTCCGTTTTGGCCTCGCCGAATCGTGCACTGTATGCTGACGCCCTGGATGTGCTTTGGGAAGCATACCGAGACAATTTAAAGATTCCAGAGGATACATTTTACTCCATGCTTCGCAGCAAATTGGAGCAGCAGCTGGCCGACGCAACATTTGAGGGGGAGGACATTGATGAGGAAGAGTTGCGTGATATTTCGGGCCGCGCCAGATTTCTCATTCGTAAATTATACAGCAAAGGCTGGTTCGAAAAAGAGCGCAGCGAGGACTTTGATGAATATATTACAGTTCCTGGCTACAGCAGCTCCCTTTTAAAGCTGTTCCACGGGCTGCGGGATGACAGTCCTATTCGCGGCTATTCCTATGTGTTCAGCACATACTCTACCCTGAAAGTGGCTGATGAGAGCGGCAGTATCTATGACAAGATGGCAGCGGTTTACAATGCCTATGATAATACGCAGGCACTGCTCCAGCTGCTGCAAATGGTCTATCACAATGTAAAACATTTCTTTCAACTACAAATTAAGATGCAGGAAGTGAATGATGTTCTGGCCTCGCATTTTGATGACTTTGGACAGAAAGTGGTAGAGGCCTATATTCGACCACTGAAAATCAAGGATTCGGTTCCCAAATACCGGGTTCCAATCCAAACGATTCTTACAAACTGGGCGGAAGATGATGCGCTGCTGACGGCCCTTGCCAACGCAGCTCTGCAGGACCGACGGGGCGCTGCACTGACAGACTGTCGGCGAGATCTGCTGCAAAAGATTTTCGAGGTAAAGGACTGTTATGACAGCATTGAGTCAGAGTATCTGGACGAGATTGATTGCCAGGTGCGCCGGTATACCAGGGCAACAACACAAAAATTAGAAAATTTGACCAACCGCGATTTCTCCGTTTGTGGAAATCTCAATTATCTTCTGAATGCTCTGGGAGGAAAACATCGAGATTCCGAGTTGGTGGACCGGATCCAGCCGGCATTTCAGATCTATGAGCAGTCTTTCCTTTCTGATAAGAGCCTTTGGTATCGCAAAAGACCCGGAAAACGAACGAAGACGGCTTCGGTTCTGATCGAGGAAACGGAGCTGGATGCAGAGGTAGAGGCACAGGCGCTTCAATTGCTTCGAACAGAGTATAGCCGATCCGCCATTGCGGCATACGTGGAACAATGGCTGGGAGATCGTGGTGTTTGCTATTCCAAAGACATGGGGCTGTCGGATGATCGGGCCTATATTATGAGTATGTTGGCTGTACTCACTGGCCGTGATCCCGAGGCGGACTTTGTGGTCCGAGAGCTGGAAGGGACATTTACCGAAAACGCATACACCATTCCACAGCTTCAAATTACGCGCAAGGAGGGGAAAAAATGAGTTTTGAATGGCTCAGTACAGCTACCCAAAAGGAACTTGACCGCTTTAAGGCCGTTTGCAATCAGCTCCTCAGCCGCACTTATGTGGTAAGAACTGTGTATCAACCAGGAGTGGGGCGGATCAACAATCCGGACTATGTGTTTCTCTCTGCTCACTTTGAGGCGATACAGGAGTATTTGGCCTTTTTGGATTGGGATCTGCGTAAAGACGACTTGAACGGGTATTTTTATGTTCTGAACACAGACGAGGCCAATCGTTGCAATTTGAACAAGAAAGAAACTGCGATTCTGCTGGCGATTCGTTTGCTCTATGAGGAAAATCTGGAGCGACTGGGATTGGCGCAGGATGCTGTCTGTTCTGTTCGGGAGCTTTTGGAAAAAGTAGTGACAGACTATGCCATCTTACCGGCAAAGCCCAACATGGATGAGGTGAAGCGGGCACTCATGGTGCTGGATAACCACTCGGTAATTCAGCGCCTGGAGGGAAAATACAACCAGGGCAGTTGTAAATTTGCCATATTGCCCACAGTTTTGTCGGCAGTTTCCAGTGAAAAACTGAATGCTGTTGTATCGGTATGGAGAAAGGAGGAGGAAAGTGAAGAAGCTGAAGAAGATTCTGCTGATTAACTGGCTCTATTTCAGCAAAGAATTGATTGAAGTGGATGATATCAATTTCCTGACTGGAAAAAACGGAGCAGGAAAATCCACTGTCATCGACGCACTTCAAATTGTTCTTCTGGGTGAGACCAACGCCCGGAACTTCAACCAGGCAGCCAATGAAAAGTCTCAGCGTACGCTGGACGGATATCTGCGGGCTGACATGGATGAAAATAACCCCAATTCCAGACGGGGTAAGAATTACTCCACCTTCATTGCCTGCGAATTTTTAGACGATGTAAAGGGGAAGCGGTTTGTCAGCGGGGTCATCTTCGACTGTCGAAGTGATGGAAGCCGACAGGAGCGCTTTTTTCTATATGATGGGGCATTGCCGGAGGACTGCTTTATTCGCCAGGGCGAGGCCATCGATATCCCTACGCTTCGCCTATTTTTGAAAGAGTATGGCACGCAGGGAAAGCTTTTCGATACCCATAAGCAGTATCAGATAGAGCTGCTGGCAAAATGGAATGTCCACAAGGAGCAGGTCATGCGGATGATGAAGAAGGCTATCTCCTTTCGTCCCATTGTAGATATTCAAAAGTTTATCACAGAGAACATCTGCGATATCCCTCAAAAGCCGGATATCGAGGCCATGCAGCAGAATATCCGGGATTACAAACGCCATGAACAGTTGGCGCAGCGCCAGGAGGAAAAGCTGGAGGCTTTGCGGAAAATTGGGAGGCTGTACCAGGACTGGCAACAAGCCATTGACCGGTGGCGTATTCAACTTTTCCTGTCCCTGTGGGCAGAGAAGGAGGCGCAGCAGGTTGCCATCGATCACACAGAGCAGGAACTGCGAGATGGTGAGGCTGCTCTGCAGAAAACAGAGGAGAAAATTCAGGCTTTTTCCGAAGAGATCGAGGAAAAAGAGAAACGACGGCAAGAGTTGGAGCTGGCGGTGGCCCAAAGCAGTGTGTTTCGGGAGGAGGAAAAACTTCGGCAGAAAAAGGAAACGCTGCAGCGGGAACAGGAAAAGCTGCTGTCAGGTATGCAAGAGCTAACACTGGAAATCAGGCAGGAAGTAAGTCGTATTCATCGTTTGTGCGGGGATATCACAGATTGGGAAACAGAAGAGGAACTGGCGCAGGTGCAGCAAGCTGCACAGACCGCCCAAGAGATATATGCTGTTCTGGAACAGGCAGGATCACAGCTGTTTGCCTGGCCGCTCTCCCTTTTTGAGCAAGCCCAGGCCGCTGCGGCAGAACTCACCGCTGCAATTCGAAATGCCGCCCACAAGGTGGAAGACCATC
>CALWIS010000202.1 GCA_944380795.1 uncultured Clostridia bacterium
GACGTACTCGAAAAGCTGCGGTATGACCCTCCGGTAGGAGAGCGCGTATTGCGGTACCGCACGCTGACCAAACTCAAATCCACCTACTGTGACGGCCTGCTCACGGTCATCGGAGAGGACGGACGCATCCATTCCAGCTTTAACCAGACCGAGACCCGCACCGGGCGCATCAGCTCCACCGAGCCCAACTTGCAGAACATTCCCGTTCGCACGGAATTGGGCAGAGAACTTCGCCGGTTCTTTACCGCCCGTCCCGGCTGGGTGCTGGTGGACGCGGACTATTCCCAAATTGAACTCCGAGTGCTGGCCCATGTAGCCAACGATCAAAACATGATTCACGCATTTTTAAATAATGAGGATATTCACCGGGCCACCGCCGCTCAGGTGTTCCACCAGCCGCCGGAGATGGTCACGCCCCTGATGCGTTCTCGGGCAAAGGCCGTCAACTTCGGCATCGTGTACGGCATCGGCGCGTTCTCCCTTTCCCAGGATATTGGCGTCAGCCGCAAGGAAGCCGGGGACTATATCGACGCTTATCTGGAACACTATTCCGGTGTGCGGGACTATATGGAAAAGGTAGTAGCCGAGGCCAAGGACAAGGGCTACTCCGAGACCATTTTCGGCCGGCGGCGGTATCTGCCGGAGCTTTCTTCCAGTAACTTCAATATGCGCGCCTTTGGGGAACGGGTCGCCCGGAATATGCCCATTCAGGGGGCAGCGGCGGATATTATCAAGCTGGCCATGATCCGGGTGGAGAACCGTCTGGAAAAGGAAAAGCTCCGCGCCCGGCTGATTTTGCAAGTACACGACGAACTGATCGTGGAGGCCCCGGAGGAAGAGGCCCAGCAGGTGGCCGCGCTGCTCAAAGAGGAAATGGAAAGCGCTGTGCAGCTTTCGGTTCCCATGGTGGCCGACGCCAATATCGGCAAGACCTGGTATGACGCAAAGGGATAAGGTGAAAACAAACCCGTTTTGCGAGAATTGGTAATGTGCACGATATGGAAATCCAGATGGAAGCGGAGGAATCGGTCATGAGTTTAACCGTAAATATCTATTATACGGGCGCAAACGGTTCAGCCCGTAAGTTTGCTGAAGAAATGATGTCCAGCGGCACTGTTGCAGCAATCCGAAGGGAAAAAGGAAACCTGAGATATGAGTATTTTTATCCTGCGGAAGATGCGGAAACGGTTTTGTTGATCGATAGCTGGGAAAATCAGGAGGCAATCGATGTTCATCATGGTACGGAAATGATGCAGAAGATTGTGGAGCTTCGAGAAAAATATAACCTACACATGAAAGTGGAAAGATTTGTTTCAGATGATGTTCCGGTAACGGACAGGCGATATATCAAAGAATAAAACAAGGAGGAATCCCCATGCCAACTGTTACTTTAGGAAGAACCGGCATTACCACCGACAAAAACGGCTTTGGCGCCCTGCCGGTACAGCGCGTTTCCAAAGAGGACGCCGCTTATCTGCTTCGCAAAGCCTTTGACGGCGGCATCACCTTTTTTGACACCGCCCGCAGCTATACCGACAGCGAGGAAAAGCTGGGCTATGCCTTTGAAGGGATGCGGGACAAGCTGTTTATCGCCACCAAGACCCCTTCCATCACCGTGGAGGGATTTTGGAAGGATTTGGAGACCAGCCTGCGCCTTTTAAAAACTGATTACATCGACATTTACCAGTTCCATAACCCCGCTTTCTGCCCCAAGCCCGGCGACGGCACCGGCCTGTATGAAGCCATGCTGGAAGCCAAAGCTCAGGGCAAAATCCGCTTTATCGGCCTGACCAACCACCGTCTCCATGTGGCAAGGGAGGCCGTGGAATCCGGTCTGTATGACACCCTGCAATTCCCCTTCAGCTATCTGGCAAGCGAAAAAGAGGAGGAGCTGGTGAAACTCTGCAAGGAGAAAAACGTGGGCTTTATCTGCATGAAGGCCCTGTCCGGCGGGCTGATTACCCGCTCCGACGCCGCCTATGCGTATCTGGCCCAGTTTGACAATGTACTGCCTATCTGGGGCGTGCAGCGGGAAAAAGAGCTGGACGAGTTCCTCTCTTACATCAAAAATCCGCCCGTGATGACCGAGGAGCTGCAAACCCTCATTGACCACGACCGGAAAGAACTCACCGGAGATTTCTGCCGCGGCTGCGGCTACTGCCTGCCATGTCCGGCACAAATCGACATTCCCACGGCGGCAAGAATGTCCCTGCTGCTGCGCCGTTCCCCCACTGCCGGACATCTCACCGAAAAAACACAGGAAATGATGTCCCGCATTGACAACTGCATCCATTGCAACCATTGCGTCAATCACTGCCCCTATGGGCTGAATACCCCGGAGCTTCTGCGCCGGAACTATGAGGATTATAAGACGTTTTTGTAATTTCCAGTAGAATTTAAAAAGGCCGGCGCACTGGCCGGCCTTTTTCTTTTCTGTTTACAGCGCGTCCTCAATGGCTTTAATGAGGATTTTCAGCGCCTTGATACGGGCATATTTTTTATCCTGACTCTCAATAATATGCCAGGGGGCAAACTCCGTAGAGGTCTTTTGCAGCATATCATTCACCGCCACCTCATACTGGGGCCACTTTTCCCGATTGCGCCAGTCCTCGTCGGTGATTTTCCACTGCTTTTCCGGGGTGTTTTGCCGGTCGGTAAACCGGCGGAGCTGTTCGTCTTTGTCAATATGAATCCAGAACTTAACCACCACGGCGCCCCAATCGGTGAGTTCCTTTTCAAACTCGTTCATTTCCTGATAGGCCCGTTTCCAGTCCTCTTCAGTACAGAAGCCCTCGATGCGCTCTACCATGACCCGGCCATACCAGGTGCGGTCAAAAATGGCAATGTGTCCTGTCTTGGGAATTTTGGTCCAGAACCGCCACAGGTAGTGCCGGTTGAGTTCCGGCTTGGTAGGGGCGGCAATGGGAATCACCTCATAGCCCCGGGGGTCCAGGGCCGCGGAAATGCGCTTGATGTTTCCTCCCTTACCGGCAGCGTCCCAGCCCTCATAAGCCACGATCACCGGCACCTTGCGGCGGTACAGCTTATAGTGCAATGCCTTAAGCTTCTTTTGCAGCCGAGCCAGTTCCCGCTTATACTTTTCGTCGGTGATGGTCTTGTCCTCCAATGTCACCTCGGACAGTAGAGGGGTATGCACCGTATTAAAGGGTTTCGGGGCTGGGATTCCCTTGGCGCTGCTGATGGAAAGCCCCTGCTTTTTGTCCTCAATCGCTTCTGCTACGGCATCCACCACAGTACGGTAAATGCTCAGCAAAGCAGCTTGGCCATCGTTACTGCAAACCACGTGCCAAGGGGCATTGGGGGTGTTGGTGTATTCCAGCATTTCATCCCACACTCGGTAGTACAGGTTGTAATGCTTGTTGCGCCACCGGTCCTTTTCCGTAACGCGCCAGGCAGTATTTTTATCCTCCTCCAGCTTATCAAACCGGGCTTTTTGCTCCTTCTGGCTGATATGCAGGAAGAATTTCAGCACCAAATAGCCGTTATCGGTAAGCTGGCGCTCAAAGGTGTTGATATTGTTCATGCGGCGCAGATTTTCCGCATCGGAAAGATCTTCCTCCACCCGGGCAATGGAAACATCCTGGTACCAACTCCGGTCTAAAATGGACATAAGCCCCTGCTCCGGCAGGTTCTGCCAATGCCGCCACATGGGTGGATGCCGTTTTTCCGTCTCGGTAGGCTCCGTGGTAGAAAATACCTTAAAGCACCGAGGGTCAAAATTTAGAATCAAATCCGAGATAATGCCGCCTTTTCCGGCAGCACCCCAGCCTTCAAATAAGATAATGACTGGAATCTTAGCCTCCTTGATCCGCTGGGGAAGGGTCTCCAACTCCTTTTCCAGCTTTTTGGACTGCTTTTTAAATTCTTCCTTGGTAACGGTAGCCTTCATATTAACAGAATCCAGCATGGAAAAATCCTCCGCTCCTTCACCCCACTTTCTGCATGGCAGGAAATGGTTTTTTCTTTTTAGTATACATTATTTTATAATAGTTTTAAAGATGTATTTTTAATTTTTATATAGGAAGTGACGATTTTTGAACCAAACTTTGCTCTCTCAGGAGCAACAGGAACTTCTGCCTGTGCTTCTGTTGGAATGGTATGACCAAACCCGACGCATTCTGCCCTGGCGGGAAGACCCTCAGCCCTATTATGTGTGGCTCTCGGAAATTATGCTCCAACAAACCCGGGTAGAGGCAGTAAAACCCTATTTTGCCCGATTTTTAGAGACTCTTCCCACCATTCAGGCGCTGGCGGAAGCTTCGGAGGAAACCCTTTTGAAGCTGTGGGAGGGGCTGGGCTACTACAGCCGAGTGCGGAACCTGCAAAAGGCGGCCCGAGTGGTCATGGGGGAATATGGCGGAGAACTTCCCTCTAATCCGTTGCTGCTGGAAAAACTGCCGGGTATTGGCAGTTATACCGCCGGAGCCATTGCATCTATCGCCTTTGGGGTGCCGGTTCCAGCAGTGGATGGAAATGTGCTGCGGGTGATTTCCCGGGTAACCGCCAGCCGGGAGGACATCGCTGCCCCCAAATGCAAGCGGAATATGGAGCAGGAGATCACCAAAATCATCCCGGAAAACCGGGCCGGAGACTTTAACCAAGCTTTAATGGAGTTGGGAGCCATGGTTTGTTTGGGCAATGGAGAGCCAAAATGCCTGTGCTGCCCCTTGCAGCGCATTTGCGAGGGATACCGCCAGGGAGTGGCCGGGGAACTGCCGGTAAAGGCTCCAAAAAAGCCCCGGAAGATAGAGGAGAGGACGGTTTTACTCCTTCACTGCGGGGATACCTTTGCGTTGCGGCAGCGCCCCAAAAAAGGGTTACTGGCTGGAATGTGGGAGCTTCCCTCCCTGGACGGGAAAAGGAGCCGGGAAGAAGTGAAAGGATGGTTACAGGAACAGGGGGCACAGGTGCTCTCTGTACGGGAAGTGCCTGTTGCCACCCATATTTTCACCCATGTAGAGTGGCATATGACCGGATTTTTTTCAGAACTTTCTGAGCCGCTGCCGGAATTTTTCTGGGCAGACAGCAACGCACTAGAACAGCAATACGCGCTGCCCTCTGCCTTTAAAGCATATTTCCCGGAATTGGGGCTGAAAAAAGGGAAGCGCTCCCGCTGATTGGGCTTTAAAATGCGGCTTTCCCTGTACCTTTGGCCAGTTTTGTGGTATGATAAAGGATATCGATATACCTTTGTAACTTCGCTTTTCGGAGCACAACAAAGAAAGGCAGTGAACTTATATGGATAGCAGACTGGAACGATTTTACGAAAACCTTCATGGAAAAACTGTGTCCTTTTGCGGCATTGGCCGAAGCCACGAGGAAATGATCCGGATATTCTGCGAAAAAGGTGCCAAAGTCACCGTGCGGGATAAGCGCAGCCGGGAGGCGCTGGGGGATACCGCCGCCAAGCTGGAGGGCTGGGGCGCTCAGCTGATTTTGGGCGAGGACTATCTGAAAAACCTCCACGAAGAAATGATCCTGCGTACACCGGGCATGAAATTTACCCTGCCGGAGCTGGACGCTGCCCGGGAAGCAGGCTGTGCTGTCACCAGTGAAATGGAGCTGTTTTTTGACCTGTGCCCCTGCAAGATCTACGGCGTTACCGGCAGTGATGGCAAAACGACCACCACCACCGTGATTGCCGAGCTTTTGCAGAATGCGGGAAAAACCGTGCATCTGGGCGGCAATATCGGCAAGCCCCTGTTCCCCCGGCTGGAGACCATGCGGCCTGAGGATGTGGCGGTGGCGGAGCTTTCCAGCTTCCAGCTGATTTCCATGCGCCGCAGCCCGGATGTGGCGGTGGTGACTAATGTTTCCCCCAACCATCTGGATATGCACAAGGATATGGACGAATATGTGTGGGCAAAAATGAACGTATTCCTGCACCAGAACGCCTTTGGAAAGGCCGTGTTCAACGAGGATAACGACATTACCCTTTCGTTTGTAGAGGAAGCCAGAGGGCAGGCCCTCACCTTCAGCCGCCAGAAAAAGGTGCCCAACGGCACGTGGGTGGATGATGACGGCTTTATTCGCATGAACGATACCCGTATCATGCGGGCCGAGGATATTAAGATTCCCGGTCTGCACAATCTGGAAAACTATCTGGCCGCTATTGCCGCCGTATGGGGCGACGTGCCGGTGGAGGTCATCCGCAAGGTGGCCACTACCTTCTCCGGCGTAGCCCATCGGGCCGAGCTGGTGCGGACCCTCAATGGAGTGGCCTATTATAACGATTCCATCGCGTCCAGCCCCACCCGCACCGTAAAGGGGATGCTGTCCCTGTTCCCCCAGAAAATTATTTTGATTGCCGGCGGCTATGACAAGCATATCCCCTACGACTCCATGGGGCCTGAGGTGGTACGGAAGGTGAAAATCCTCATCCTCCTGGGGGCTACTGCGGATAAAATCGAAGCTGCTGTGAAAAACGCCCCGGACTACCGCAACGGCTGCCCGGCCATTGTGCGGGCGGATTCCATGAAGGCGGCAGTAGCACTGGCAGAGGAGCTCTCCTCTGCTGGGGACATCGTGGCCCTTTCTCCCGCCAGCGCCAGCTTTGATATGTACACCGACTTTGAGGCCAGAGGAAACGACTTTAAGCGGCTGGTTATGGCCTTGCCGGGCTGAATGGGAGGGAATCATTTATGATCCTTTCCGACCAGACCATCCGCAAATTATTACAGGAAGGCTCTCTATCCATTTCCCCGCTGGAAGATGAACAGATTCAGCCTGCCAGCGTGGATATCCGTCTGGGGAACACCTTCAGCATTGTGGAGGATACCCCCGACGGCATTATCACCATGGAGAACGAGATCCGCTACAACACCATTACCGCCGATACCTATTTGCTGTTGCCCGGGCAGTTTGTGCTGGCCACCACGATGGAATATTTCCGTCTGCCGGATAACCTCACCGCCTTTGTGGAGGGAAGAAGCTCCTTAGGGCGCATGGGGCTGTTTATCCAGAACGCAGGCTGGGTAGACCCCGGCTTTGAGGGGGAAATTACGCTGGAGCTGTTTAACGCCAACCGGTGCGCCATCCGGCTGCAAGCCGGCCGACGGGTGGGCCAACTGGTGTTTGCCCAAATGGACGCCCCCGCCCTTGTACCCTACCAGGGGAAGTATCAGGGTCAGCGGGGCGCTACCGGCTCCCGTGTTTTTCAGGACAAGGAAATACACCGGCATACGGTGTGAAAAATAGGGAAACCTGCCCGGCTTTATTTTTCAGTGTAAATCCGTTACAATAAAAAGACATACCCAAAATAGGAGATGAATTTCATTGAATCAGTTACAGGAAATGCTTTTCCGGCTTTGCAGCGCACCCGGCGCGGCAGGCCGTGAGGACGGCGCGGCACAGGTGGCCGCAGAGCTGCTGTCCTTTCTTCCCAATGTAAAAACCGATACCCTCGGCAGTGTGGTGGCTTCCTTCGGCAATCCCGAAGCCAAGCCCCACATCCTGCTGGACGCCCATCTGGACCAGATCGCAATGCTGGTGACCTCTGTGGACGAAAACGGCTTTTTAAAGGTCGCCCGTGACGGCGGTATGGACCGCCGGGTCCTGCCCGGAAGCCGGGTAGTGGTGTACGGCAAAGAGACCCTCAACGGCATTGTGTGCTGCCTGCCGCCCCACCTCACCGACGGCGGAGAGGACAAGGTGCCCGACATCACCGAAATGGCGGTGGACGTGGGTCTTACCAAAGAAGAAGCCAATGAGCTGGTACAGCCCGGGGACGTAGTGCTGCTGCCGGGAGAACCCCGCCGCCTGCTGGGCAGCCGTGTTACCGGTGCGGCGCTGGACGACCGCGCCGGCTGCGCCGCTTTGATTCGCTGCGCCCAGCTTTTGCAGGATGCTTCCCTCTCCTGCCGGGTGACGGTACTTTTGAGCACCCGGGAAGAAGTGGGCAGTCAGGGCGCAGAGACCGCCGCATTCCGGGAGGAGCCCGACATGGCCATTGCGGTGGATGTGAGCTTTGCAGACCAGCCCGGCGTGCCTGCCCATAAGTGCGGCAAACTGTCCGAAGGCCCCATGATCGGCGTTTCCCCGGTGCTGGATAAGAACATCACCGAAAGCCTGAAGCGGCTGGCCAAAGAAAACGACATACCCTTCCAGTTGGAGGTTATGGGCGGCCGAACCGGCACTAACGCCGACGAGATCAACGTGAGCCGCAGCGGCGTTCCCTGCGGTCTGGTGTCCATCCCCCAGCGGAATATGCACACCCCGGCGGAGAT
>CALWIS010000203.1 GCA_944380795.1 uncultured Clostridia bacterium
ATCTGCTTGATCGTCCCGGAGTTTGGCGTCTGTTAGCAGAATGGACAATGCTGCTGCATAACGAAACGCCTCTTCGTTGCCGGAACAATAAGCACATTTTTTCATGGGGTTTACAACACAACGCCCCGCCGAAAATTGAGGACACTCTTCCGACATCCCGGCTATGACCATTGCCAAAAAAGTAGCATCATAACTTAGGGTCAGCCGTGAGATTCTGCCATAGGCTTTTCCCATCCACCGACATAGCGTACAGTAGACTCCGCGGTACTGCTCATATTCACGAACCAGCAGTTTTGCTTTCAGAGGACGTATATATCCAAACACTCTGTTTCACTCCTGCCGATCTGAATTCCTGTTATACTCGCGTGACATTATTTTACTATAGCATTACCGGATAGGGCGTGAATAGATTGTAAACTTTTCTTTCACTGCCTATAAATCCCACAAATAATATAACGCGAAAACGCCGCCCTTTTTCTTAGAAAAGAAGGGCGGCGCAACTTTAATATGGATGATAGTGACGTAGAGGCATTTTCCACAGGAGGATCTTCTTTTTTAAGGGCTTCAAAGTAGGCTTCCCTATTCGAAGCAGATGATGGTAGGAACGATCTTTTAACTCCTTTTGCACAGTAGCTCGGGGAAGCCCCTCTAAGAGCAATACATCGATACAGTGCATCACAGCGCGAGGGATTCGCTGAAAATCCATCGCTTCCAACAATGCACTATCTCCGCTTTGTTCACACCAAAAAAGATCCCGTACGCGAAGCATTGCCTCGATCTCCTGAAAAATTTCAGGCCCTACCGGCTGCACTTTAGCAGAAGGCATTTCTAATTGTGGAATCCGTTGCGGAATAACAGGGGATTGTACAACCTCTTGGCCATACAAAAGACAACGGTACAAAAATTCGTCCGCATATCCAAACAAGCAGTTCTCGTGGAACCAAATGTGGTTTTCCACTAGAAATTTCCGCCGGATCAGTACAGAAGCGATATCGATAGAAAGTTTTTCTTCTAAAAGAGTTGTCAGATATTCCGGTCCCTGCTTATTTTTAACAACTTTACTGACAGAAAGCCGTTCTGCAATCCGGGAATCTTCCAAAGAAGAACTTCCGAACACAATATCTGCTTCAGACGTTTCCGCCGCAGTAAAATAGTCGGCTATCACGTCTCCATAGATTCTGCGGGCAAACAGAAATGTAATATATTTCCCACGTGCTTTTTGCAAACCTGAATTCAGTGCATCGGCTGGCGATACAAGGCCATTCTGTACCACACAGCCATTGATTCCTGTTCGCTGTATCACCTGAAGCGCCGTAACGACAGTCATATCGTCAGACCCCATATCCACAATAATCAGCTCACAGGAAATGGTAGAAGCCTGCAGATTCAAATGCCGTACAATGGCAGATATTTCGTTTTCGATATTTCGTACGGGAAAAATAATGGACAGATCCACAGTCCACACGACCCTTCAAGAAAGTATACTCTCGCATTTCTAAAGTATACCACAAAACGCCACAGAATTCTATCCGATTTTGGCGAAAAGAATCTTACAATTTTGTCAGCATTCTACTCGCACACCGCCAGCATTGCGGATAGACAGGATATGACAGGTGCCTTCACCAAATACAGCTTCGATTTCCTGGCGATATTCTTCCAGCATATCCAGGGGAACAAATGCCTGGATAGTTCCAGCAAAACCACCGCCATGCACACGCCAAGCGCCCTTCCCAGCCAAGAGCTTTTCAGAAACAGCCAGTGCCAAGGACAAGCCCTGCTCAGAGGGGTTGCTGCAGGCAAATACATTTTGCAGGCGGGTTGCAGAGGAGCGGCCAGAGGTAATAATCAGCTCCTTGAAAGCGTCGAAGTCACCGGACTTCAATACGCGGGCTTCTTCTTGTGCAATCCAGTTATCGCTGAAGAAGTGCATAGCGCGAAGCACCGCACGGTCGCCCACTTTTTCACGCAGGGAACCGATCTGCTTCCAGAATGCCTTTTCGTCTACATCCCGCAGGACTTCAGCACCCATCAGTTTAGCCACTGCCTTCATCTCTACAGGAATCGCAGCATAATCACCGGTCAGATCTGCGTGGTTTCCGCCGGTATCCACGATGCACAGAGCGTACCCCTGCTTCTCAATATCAAAGTCCACCTTTTCCAGTACAGGCTTTTTGGGATCATGGAAATCAATGGCGGTAAAGCCGCCCACGCTGCTGGCGGTCTGATCCATCAGGCCGGAGGGCTTGCCAAAGTAAACATTTTCTGCATACTGAGCAATCTGAGCAGCCGTTACCGGATCGATAGCGCCATCATTGTACAGGTGGCTAATAATGGTTACCAGTGCCACCTCAAAAGCAGCAGAGCTGGAAAGACCGGAGCCCTTAAGCACCTGGGTGGCGGTATAAGCGTTAAAGCCGCCAATCTGATAACCCAGTTCTTTGCAGCGGGCACATACGCCGCGAATCAGGGAAGCAGCTTTTTCCTGCTCACTATCCTGTACAGACAGGTCGGAGAGGTCGATAATATCCGTGTTTGGATATTCAGCAGACTTCAAACGCACTACATTATCATCGTTTTTAGCAGCAGCTGCTACGATATCCAAATTGACTGCAGCAGCCAACACGCATCCGTGGTTGTGGTCTGTATGGTTGCCGCCTACCTCTGTGCGTCCAGGAGCGCTGAAGAAAGTGACATCCGCTTTTCCGAAGTACTCCTCGTATCCAGCCGCAATGCGGGCATACCGTGCCTTTTGCACTTCCTGATCGTTTGGATATAGATCTGTAAATTTGGTTACCATACCAGAAAACCTCCCATATTGTCATTCTATCTGTTTCTGTACATCATCCTGACAGAAAACTTATGTAACTAATTATACCAAATAACAACGGGGATTGGTAGATATAATTGGTGCATAAACATGAAAAATTTTTCCATTCTTCATCGGTTAACATCACCAGAATTTACTTTAAGTGCATGTACCCTTCTGCTTCCTGCCAAGGGACCAAGAAGCCTGCACCATGGGAGCAAAAGACAGACACCGCAGGATTCTCCACATCCCTTTCGGGAGAATACCCTATTTCCTCTACCACTTTTTCTTGTTCCCGGCAAGGTTCATACCCATCGAAACGAAACGAAAGGCTCCCTCTTCCCCGGGTATAAGAAGCAAATTCCCGGGGATATTCCATTAAAGCAGCCACAGGGCCACGTCCGCTGACAGAAGAAGTTTCCCCATCGGCCAGCGGCGCATCAAAGGAGCAGCCGTATTTTTGAATATCCGAAAGGAACCGGCCAATCAGTTCATTGGGCACTACGGCAGTAAAGGCATACCAGGGTTCCAATAGGATACTTTCCGCTTTCATCAATCCATGACGAATGGCGCGGTAAGTGGCTTCCCGAAAGTCTCCCCCCTCGGTATGTTTTTCATGAGAGCGGCCGTCCAACAAAACCACCCGGAGGTCGGTCACTGGAGAACCGGTAAGAACCCCCTTATGCTCTTTTTCGTGCACATGGGTCTCAATGAGGCGCTGCCAATTCAAAGAAAGGCGGTCGGTGGAGCAGTGGCTTTCAAAAACAATACCGCTCCCCCGCCCTCCCGGTTCCAAACGCAAATGTACTTCCGCATAATGCCGAAGAGGCTCAAAATGCCCCCATCCGTCTACTGGGGAGGCAATAGTCTCCCGATACACCACTCGGCACGGGCCAAAGGAAATTTCCTGGGAAAACCGCTGGCGGAACAATTCTTCCAACACCTCCAGCTGGATAATCCCCATCACCTGCACCCGGATCTCCTGCACCTCTTCCAGCCACTCCACCCGGATAGCAGGTTCTTCATCCGCCAACAGCCGGAATCGGCTTACCATTTCTCGGGAATTGCATTGGCTTTGGTCATAGAGAACCGCTGCTGAAAGCATAGGCTCCCAATGGAGAGCCGGTTCCACGTTTGCGTTGCCGATGGATTCCCCGGCGGTTACAGACCCAAGCCCTAAAGCGGCGCAAAGTTCCCCCGCCACTGCTTCCCGTATTGGCTGGAACTTTGCCCCGCTATATCGCCGTAACTCGTGGATTTTTTCCCCTTGAATGGAATCTTTAACAGCAAGATGTCCGCCGGTGATCCGCAAAAAGGCCAGCCGGTTCCCCTGCAAATCCCGGTGCACCTGATACACTCGGGCGGAAAAGGCATCTTCCTCCCCACCCGGCTGTGGTATTAATAAATGGAGAATATGTAATAGTTGCTGTATGCCTTTTCCCTGTAAAGCGGCCCCCTCTATGCAGGGGCACAGCTTTCCGGCACGCAGCACCGGCAGCAACAGGGTTGGCCATTCTTCTTCCTGAATATCGCCAACAAGATACCGTTCCAAAATCACGTCGTTTTCCTCAGCAGCTGCATCGGTCATTTCGGTGGTAATCCCCTCCTCCGACAGGGCAGGAAGGGTGTGAAACCGCTGCCGAAGCTGCTCCCGCACCTCTTGGGGCTGGGCGCCGGGAAGTTCTGTTTTATTGAGAAAGAAAAAGGTGGGCACCTGAAATCGGCGCAGCAGCCTCCAAATGGTTTCGGTATGCCCCTGTATCCCTTCGGTAGCGCTCACCACCACTATTGCCGCATCCATTACTGGGATACAGCGTTCCATTTCCGGGGAAAAGTCGGCATGGCCCGGGGTGTCCAACAAGTACCAGGGGCAATCCTCCCAAAAGAAGGGAGCCTGCCCCGAAAAGATGGTGATTCCCCGCTGTTTTTCCAGAGGGTCGGTGTCTAAAAAGCTGTCTCGGTTATCCACCCGGCCAGCCTGCCGAATGGTATGAGCCTGATACAGAATCTGCTCGCTCAACGTGGTCTTTCCAGCATCCACGTGGGCCAATATTCCAACGGTTCTGGTCTGCATCACAACGCCCCTCATTCGTTGGCCATAGCGAGGAATTCCTCCTCGCTGAGCACCGTCACACCCAGCTTTTGGGCCTTGGTAAGTTTGCTGCCGGCTTCTTCCCCGGCCACTACAAAGGATGTCTTTTTGGATACCGAACCGCTGACGCGCCCTCCTAGTTTTTCAATAATGGCGGATGCTTCACTGCGGGTCATGGAAGAGAGAGTACCGGTAAGCACAAAGGTCTGTCCGGCAAAGCGAGTGCCGGATACCGTCTCCTCTGCCTTCATATTAAGTCCCAGTTCTTTTAGACGGGAGAGCAGATGCACCGTGCCGGGAAGCTGGAAGAATTTCACCACGGATTGGGCCATGATGCCGCCAAAGCCGTCGATCTCACTGATGCTTTCCACCGACGCTTCCGCCAACTCCTCCATGGTATGGAATCGGGTAGTTAAAAGCTTTGCCGCCTTTGCGCCGATATGGGGGATGCCCAAAGCAAAAATCAACCGGTAAAGCTCATTGGATTTGGATTTCTCCAAGGCTTCCAGCAGATTAGCGGCAGATTTCTCCCCCATACGCTCCAACCCGGAAAGCTGTTCCTGGGTAAGGGTATAAAGATCGGCTGGTGTGCGCAGCAAATCTTCTGCCACTAGCTGCTCCAAAATAGCCGGTCCAAGGCCATCGATGTCCATGGCGTCCCGGGAGGCAAAATGGATCAAATGGCGCAGCAGCTGAGCGGGACATTCAGGATTGGTACACCGTATTGCAGCTTCCCCTTCTTCCCGGTATACTGGCTCCCCGCAGGAGGGGCAGGTTTCCGGCATGGTGAACAGCGTGCTTCCCTCCGGATGAGAGACCACCGATACCACCTCGGGAATGATCTCCCCCGCCTTGCGCAAAATCACCCGAGAACCGATGCGCAGATCTTTCTCCCGGATAAAATCCTCGTTGTGAAGGGTAGCGCGGCTGACAGTAGTGCCCGCCAGCAATACCGGCTCAAACACTCCGGTAGGCGTGAGCACCCCTGTGCGCCCCACATTGATTTCCACTGCCAGAAGCGTAGTTTCCTTCTCCTCGGGGGGATATTTAAAGGCTTCCGCCCACCGGGGAAATTTAGCGGTACTGCCCAACTGAGTGCGCTGGGCAAAATCGTTGACCTTTACCACTGCGCCGTCAATGGAGTAGGGCAGGCTGCCCCGCATCTCGCCAATACGCCGGATTTCCTCAATAACTTCCTCTATCGTACTACAAACCGCATAAAAAGGGCTAATAGTCAGACCCAGTTCCTTCATACGCTCTAAAGACTGAGAATGACTGGAAAGGGTCTCCCCTTCGATCTGCTGCACATTAAAGACAAAAATATCCAGCCCACGGGAAGCCGTGACACGGGCGTCTTTTTGACGCAAAGAACCGGCAGCAGCATTCCGGGGATTTTTAAAGGGCTTTTCCTCGTTGAGTTCCTGCCGGGCACAAAGCTGGAAAAAGCTTTCGTGGGACATATACACCTCGCCCCGCACTTCCAGATACGGCACCGGCTCCCGAAGCTTTTTGGGTACGGTACGGATGGTGCGGATATTGGCAGTGACATCCTCGCCCACCAGACCGTCGCCGCGGGTAGAGCCCCGCACCAACACGCCATCCCGGTATTCTAACGAGACAGAAAGACCGTCAAATTTGGGTTCTACCACGTACTGCACCTTGTCAAAGGTCTCCCGCACCTTCCGGTCAAAATCCAGCAGTTCTTCTTCGGAAAAAGAATCGTGCAAGCTTTCCATGGGAACCACGTGCTGCACCTCGGCAAAAGTGTTAATGGGGGCGCCGCCGATCTTCTGGGTGGGGGAATCGGCTGTTACCAGTTGGGGAAACTGGGCTTCCAGTTCCTCCAGCTGCCGGTACAGCTTGTCATATTCATAATCTTCAATTTCCGGCGAATCTTCCACATAGTATTTTTGCCCGTGATAGGCGATCTGCTCCCGCAGTTCTGCCGCCAGCTTTCCAGCTTCTTCTATAGTCATATGGCTCCCCCTTTTGTTGAAGTTTTGTATGGATCAATAGGCCGCGCTCAGCGGGTTCAGTACGCCGTATTCCTTATTTTCCATATCATCGATGTATCGAATGGCCTTTCCCGCTCCGTTAGCCACACACAACTCTGGGTCTTCTGCCCGCTTCACGGCAATTTTGGTCTTTTTAGAAAGCAGCTTTTCAAATCCAGCCAGATAAGAGGAGCCACCTGTAAGGATAATACCATCCTCATACACATCGCTCATCAGCTCCGGTGGAGTGCTTTCCAGCGTTTCCTGTACACGTCTAACGATCTGCATGGCCGGTTCAATGAGGGCTTCCAGCATTTCGTCGGAAGAAATCTCCGCCCACTGGGGGAGCCCGGTAAGGGCGTTGCGCCCCTTAACCCGATAAGTGCGAACCTCCGGCTGAGGATATACACAGCCTACCGCTTTTTTTGCTTCCTCCGCCATTCTCTCTCCAATAATTAAGTTATATTTTTTGCGGATGTATTTGATAATCATATCGTCAAAAGTGCACCCTGCCACCTGCATAGAAGAAGAAATGGCCACTCCGCTGAGAGAGATTACCGCCATATCGGTAGTACCTCCGCCAATATCCACCACAAGGATACCATGAGGTTGGGAAATATCCACGCCGGCGCCCATAGCGGCGGCCACCGGCTCTTCAATCAAGCAAATCTTCCGCACACCAGCAGAACTGATGGTATCCACCACCGCCCGCTTTTCCACCTCTGTAATACTGCAGGGTACGCTTACCACCACTCGAGGCATAAACACCCGGCTGCTGCTGATCTTCTTCAGATAATGGCGGATGATTTCCTGCGCCAACATAAAGTCGGAAATTACACCATTGGTCATAGGGCGCACCACCGCTGTCCGATCAGAAGTGCGTCCAATCATTTTATAAGCCTCTTCCCCAACTGCTACGACATTATCCGTCATCGTGTCCACAGCGATCACTGCCGGTTCATTGAGTACGATGCCCTTTTTTTCCACAAATATTTTTACCGATGATGTTCCCAGGTCGATGGCAATATCGGTCCCTGCCATTAGAAATCCCGCCTTTCAAAATATCATTTAGCTTTTGCTTAAAATCCGCGAAATAAACTTAATTATAGCATTTTTACAAAAAAAGAAAAAGTAAATTTATGTAAATAATCCGCCTGCTCCTGTATCATTCTGTTTCTATATTAGGAAAAAATTTTTCACAAATATATTCTGGAACATCGATGCAATGCGTAGTGACTTTTGTTTTCAAATCTGGATGGGCGCTTTCCATCAGTATTGGGTATCCGACCTTTTGCAGCATGGGAATATCGTTATAGTTATCCCCAAAGGCCATTACCTCATGCAAGGGGATTTTCAGGGCGCTGCACAGCGCTGAAATTCCTTTTCCCTTATCAGCCAAAGTAAAATCCAGCCACTGTTTGCCTGCTACTGCACCGGAAAAATAATTTCTCCATTTGGGAGCCAGCTCCTTTTCGGGCAGGGTGGTGTCTGGTGTGCAAAAAGCCGATACTTTGATGATAGGTTCCGGCACTTCCCCTTCCTTTGTGATAAAGGAAACATTATTGCCGATAAAATCCCGGATCTCCGTAACGATTTCTTGCTTTTTTGGCATCAGATAGCTGGTATTTTCCCCAGAAATCAACACCTCACAATCTTCACGGGAAACGATCTCCCGGATCAGCTGTTCGGCAAGGCTTCTGTCCATGACTGTTTTTCCCAATACCGCAGGCTTGGGGCCGTCTCCAAATACCACAGCCCCATTTTCACATATATAATAAATTTCATCCGCTACCGGCTCAAACAGTCTCCGTAGGCTGGAATATTGCCTGCCGCTGGCGGCACAAAAAACAATCCCCTGTTCCCGCAACTGTCGTATCAGCGGAAACAGCCGAGGCGGCAGCTCCTTTCGGCCATTTTTCAGCAAAGTACCATCAATATCACTGGCAATCATTCTGACCATAAGGTTCCTCCGTTCCTATTGCTAAGCATCAACAAAAATAGCAGCTCATCCGTCCTTAAAACTCATGAGCTGCTATTATTCTACCATATTGTATTGCAGATGTATACTGAAAACTTATTCTTCCTTTGAGCTTGTGTGATTAGGAGCACTGGGTTTACTGCTAAGAGGTTCATAGATACTCCTTAATTCAGCAGGAAATTACAGGTTCCGAATCACTTTGCATGGATTCCCTACAGCCAGACATTTAGGAGGAATATCCTTCGTGACCACGCTCCCCGCGCCTATGACACTACCTTCTCCAATGGTTACATCTGGCAGGATCAACGCACCGGTACAGATCCAGACATTGTCGCCTATTGTGACTGGATGTGTATATTCCAGCCCCGCTGCCCTTTGCTCTGCATCCATAGCATGTTCCTCTGTAATAATGCAGACATTTGGTGCAATAAACACGTTATTTCCGATGGTGATTTTCCCGCTGTCCATCAATTTCCCATTTACATTCATAAAGAAATTGTCTCCAACAGTGGTATTATATCCGTAGGTACAAAACAAAGGCTGTTCTACTACACAATTGTCCCCTACCCTGCCCAGAATCCCCTTGATTGCTTCTTTTTTAGCATCGCGGTCTAAAGGGTCCAAAGCATTGTATTGGACAAGTTTTCTCACTGTCAGATCACGGTCTGCTGTCAGTTCCGGGTCGTTTGGCTGGTATAACATTTGCGCATAAGATTTTTCTTTTTCTGTCATAGAAACCACTCCTTTCATCCCAAAATAAAAATTTAGTTTGAAGAAAATTAAAACAACTTTAGGGATTCAAAGTTCCTATATAACATAAAAAAAGCCTCAAACGCATCTTTGCGTTGAGGCTTTCAACTGGTGGACCTGGAGGGATTCGAACCCTTGACCTCTCGGATGCGAACCGAACGCTCTCCCAGCTGAGCTACAGGCCCGTTTGTTTGCAACAATAGTCAGTATAGCACATCCATAGTCAAAATGCAAGTGAAAATTGAATTTTCCTACAAGGCTCCATTCCCACATAAAGGTAGTTTTTATTTTCCAGAAAGCATTTCCTCTGCGTTTTGCAGAAGCAATGGGGTAATCTCGGTCCCCCCCATAAT
>CALWIS010000204.1 GCA_944380795.1 uncultured Clostridia bacterium
AAAAACCGCCGGAGGCAATCCTCCCGCGGTTTTTTGTTTTCATTATAAAAATGAAATGCGACCCGGCCTGTAAGACGAGTTCTGTCGTGAACAGCCATCTATCTTGGCTGGGCGTTGCCGCCGCAGCTCATGCCACCTCCACGGGACGCGCCGGGCCGACGCATACTGTCCCTCTGCGGTGTTGCTCCGGATAGGGTTTGCAGAGCCGTGCAGTCTCCCGCACGCTGGTGAGCTCTTACCTCGCCTTTCCACCCTTACACGCCAAAGGCGTGCGGTATATCTCTGTTGCACTTTCCCTGGGGTCGCCCCCGGCGGCCGTTAGCCGTTATCCCTGCCCTGTGGAGCTCGGACTTTCCTCAGACGCCTGCTTTCGCCTGGCGCCCGCAGCTGTTCAGCCTGCTCGCATCCTCTATTTTACGCAAAAACCAGGGGATTTGTCAAGTCCTCGTTTACTTCACCAAACGCAGCAGCTTTTCTGACCCTTCCTCCGGTGTGCAGTCCGTAACATCCACCTTTTTGGTGGATAGAGCGTCATAATAGGAAAGATATTCCAAACTCCGCTCCATCGCTCCGGGCTGGCGCACTCCCGCCTGAATGTCCCTCTCTACACGTTCCCGCAGTACCTCCGGGGTGCAGACCAGAGAAATCGTGTGGATGCGGCATCCCCCCGCGGGAAGGCGGGAAAGAAGCTCCTCCACAATGGCCTGCTGGTGCATCACCCAGCAGAAAATCACGTGGTCAAAAGCGGAGCAGCGAATAAACTGGTTGAGGAGAAAGGCGATGTTCTCCTGTACCATCTGCTTTGTCTCCTCCGTCACCTGAAAGGGGTGCATATCCCAGCACCAGTCCCCGTCCAGAAACACGCTGTTTTCCAACCGGTTTTGCAGCGCCCGGCACAGGGTAGTTTTTCCCACCCCCATGGGGCCGCCGATTAAATAGACTTCTTTCATGGTATCTCCTTATTTTTCCTCCCAAAAGCCCTGTTCCAGAATTTCTCGCAGGCCCTTTATCAGACGGCACACATGGAACCCGTCGCACACCGCGTGGTGCACCTGGATGGAAAGAGGCAGCAATATTTTCCCGTTTTCCTCCTGGTAACGCCCTATGGTGAAGATGGGAGGTAAATAGTCGTATCCATTCTGCAAATTCAGGTTGAACCCATCAAAGCTCTCCCAGGGAATCATGGAAACCGAAAAGGTATTGGGTGGGGTATCCGTGCGGGACAAAAAACGGTGAATGCTCCCATACTTTGCCTGATCTTCCTCATAAGCCTTTCGGAAAGAAGCATATTCCTCTTGGTATGGTGTCCACATACAGGAAAAGGTCTCGGTATCTTGATGGAAAATGGTATAGCTGGGGTGAACGGTGTCATACCAGCCCAGACCTTTTTCCCCGTCCCATGTCATTTTGAACTGCTGATGCCGGTTTACGGCCTTAGACAAACAATAGAGCATGGCCGGGTAAAAACGCTCCCCAGAACGAACTAGACGGGTAACATCAAGTTTTACAGTCATGCTGTAGGTACAGGGCACCGCGGTAAAATAGTGGTCAAAATACTCCCTGCGGTCCCAGCTTTCTTTCTCAATAGGATGAAAAGCCATCGTAACTCTCTCCTGTTTTTAGGGCGTTTCTGAAAACGAAGAAATTGACGGATTTTCCGCAAGCAACAGGCAGATACAAGGCAAAAAACGCAGGAATCCTTGATGGATTCCGAGTATTTTTAACGCAGTAGCTGCCGTTGATTGTAGGAAAAGACTGTAATTTTGACTTTTCAGATAGCCCCTAATTTTAAATCTTGGAAAAATCCCGTCCCAGCCGGTCTGCCAGCAGCAATGCTCCCAAAGCCTGTTCTGCTGTTACCGGGAACGGCATATGGTCCATGTAGCTGTTTTTCCCCAAGCTGGCCTCCGCCGCCAGCGCCAGATCCTCCCGAGAGCACTCTCCCGCTCCCAACTCCTCCAGGGTTATCGGCAAATGAATACTCCTACAGAATTTTATCACCTGGCACAGTTCCTCCATGGGGCGGTTTTCCAACACCATCTGGGCAATGGTACAAAAGGACACCACCTCGCCGTGCATGGATTTCCGCAAGGCGGGAAGGTGGGTAAGCCCGTTGGCTAGGGCATGGGCCGCCGCCAAGCCGCCGCTCTCAAATCCTACACCGCTGAGATACAGGTTAGCCTCCACCACGTTTTCCAGCGCCGGGGTCACTTGGCCGCACTCCACTGCCAGCAAAGCCTGTACGCCATCCCGGAAAAGGGTCTCCCGGCACAACCGAGCCAGAGCCAAGGCGGCATTAGTGCTGCATCCTCCGGCATCCGTCACCCCGTTGGAGCGGTAACAGGCTTCCGCTTCGTAGCAGGTGGAAAGGGCGTCCCCCATCCCGGCAGAAAGCATCCGGGCCGGTGCTTTTGCAATAACAGCGGTATCTGCTACCACTGCCACCGGATTGGTGCGCAGATGCAGATAACGGTCAAATTTCCCCTCCGGGGTGTAAATCACGGCAATGGCGCTGCACGGGCCATCCATAGAAGCGGCGGTGGGAACCGCGATCATAGGAGCCTGAGTATAATAGGAAACTGCTTTGGCGGTATCCAGCGCTTTGCCGCCCCCCACACCGATTACACAGTTACAGTCGGACTCCCGGAACAGTCCACAGTGGCGGTCGATCTCTGGGAAGCAGCACTCCCCTTCTAAGGTTTCCAGCCGGTAGCGAGCCCCTTCCTCTAAAAAGCTGCGGGAAAGGGAATCGGAAAGGCTCTTGGCGGAAAAGGCATCTGCCAGGATATAGCCGCAACCACACCCCAGCTGCGTCATGGTCCCGGCTATATGTTTGATTTCCCCCGGCCCCTGGATATATCGGGCAGGGGATTGGATGATCTTCCTCATAACGGTTTACGCTCCTTTGATTTTGAGAATGGATACAAATATCTCTATGGGTAAGTAAGGGGATGCTGCAACGGCTGCAGCATCCCCACCGTTTCTTATTGGTTGAGCTTTGCGATCAACTCATCCACCATTTCGCTGGTAATTGTTTCATGGAAGCTGACCAGAGAGCGCAGAGGCATATCCTTCATCATGGCTTCCATCATAGCTGCGGTACCTTCTCCCAACTTCTCTTCATCGGCGTCGCTGGTATCGCCGTTAAGGTTCCCGCCGCCTAAAACTTCTTTGAGTATTGCCGCGCCTCGCTCATCAGCCATCACATCACCAAAGGTGCTGTTGCGATGGAATTTTCCCGGCAGGCGCACGGTGGATTCCACATACACCTTGCCGCTGCACACCAAGTCACGGGAAGAACGGGCGGCATAGATGGTAAAGGTGCCGCTTTCCACGTGCCAGTCGGAAATATCGGTGTTATAGTAGGCAAAGGCCCGCTTATTCAAGGTAAAGGAAACCCTCTTGGTTTCGCCGGGCTTCAAAGCTATCTTTTCAAATCCCTTTAACTCCCGCAAGGGGCGGATTACGGTGCTTTCATCGTCCTGCACATACAGCTGGACAATCTCTTTGCCCGCCATTTTGCCGGTATTTGTCACGTCTACTGTCACGGTGAGGGTCTCGGTATCCCGGATACGGTCGGCGCTCAGCTTCAAATTGCTGTAATCAAAGGTGGTGTAGGAAAGGCCATGGCCAAAGGGGAACAGCACCGGCATTTCCTTTTTGTCGTAGTACCGGTATCCCACAAAGACGCCCTCCCGGTATTCCACCCGGTCGCCCTCGCCCAGATAATACAGATACGAGGGGTTGTCGCTGAGCTTGATGGGGAAGGTCTCCGCCAGCTTGCCGCAGGGGTTAGCATCTCCAAAGAGCACCTCTGCTGTAGCGCGGCCCACGGCCTGCCCGCCCAGGTAGACTTCCAGCACGGCCTTTACCTCATTGACCCAAGGCATCTCCACCGGGGAGCCGTTGTGAAGCACCACCACCGTATTGGGCTGTACCTTGCACACGGCTTCAATCAGTTGGTTCTGACAGTCCGGCATCCGCATATGGCGGCGGTCGTAGCCTTCGGATTCAAAGCTGTCCGGCAGTCCGGCGAAAATTACCGCTACCTCTGCGTTTTGAGCGGCCTTTACCGCTTCTGCCTGCAAAGCCTCGTCCACTTTGTCCTCTTTGGTGTCGTAGCCCTGCGCATAGGTGATGTCCGCCATACCGGCAGCCGCCTCCAAGGCGCTTTCCACCTTAAAGGAATTGATATGGGAGCTGCCGCCGCCCTGATACCGGGGCTTTTCGGCAAACTTTCCGATAAAGGCCACTTTGCCGCCCTTTTTCAGAGGAAGGAGCCCGTTGTTTTTCAGCAGCACCATACTTTCCCGCGCCGCCATGCAGGCGATCTCGTGATCCTTTTCCCGGTCAAACACCGTCTCCGGCTTCCGGTTTTCCATATACTGGAACACAATGTTGAGAATACGCTCCACTGTTTCATTGAGTTTTTCTTCGGGCAGCGTGCCATTTTTTACGGCTTCCACGATCTTCTGGTCGTTGGCGCCGCCGCTGGCAGGCATTTCCAAGTCCAGCCCGGCCAGCACGCCCTGCACTCGGTCATTCACCGCGCCCCAGTCGCTGACCACATAGCCATCAAAGCCCCACTCCTTGCGAAGGACATCTGTAAGGAGCCAAGGGTTCTCGGAAGCATACACTCCGTTAATGCGGTTATAGGAGCACATCACCGTCCAAGGCTTGCCCTCTTTGACGGCCCCTTCAAAGCCCGCCAGATAGATTTCCCGCAAGGTACGCGCGTCCACCTCCGAACTGGAGGACATCCGCCGGTGCTCCTGGTTGTTGGCGGCAAAATGCTTTAAGCTAGTGCCTACGTTCTGGCTCTGCACACCCTTAATGTGGCTGGCTGCCATCTGGCCGGTGAGATAGGGATCCTCGGAGAAATATTCAAAATTCCGTCCGCACAAGGGGGAGCGTTTAGCATTAGCAGCAGGCCCCAAAATCACGGAAACATCCTCGGCCTGACACTCTGCGCCCAATGTCTTGCCAATGGTAAACAGCAGATCCCGGTCAAAAGAACAAGCGGAACAGGAACCGGTGGGGAAGCACACGGCCTTAATGCTGTCGTTAATGCCCAGATGGTCGGCGGACTGGTCCTGCTTGCGCAGGCCGTGAGGGCCGTCGGATACCATAACCGCTGGGATTCCCAGCCTTTCCACTGCTTTTAAATGCCAGAAATCCTGCCCGGAGCACAGCCCGGCTTTTTCTTCCAGCGTCATTTGTGCAACCAATTTTTGAATATCCACGCGAAACAGCCCTTTCTCAAGTAAGATTGATAACGACTTTATTATACCGGCTTTTGGAGTAAAATTCCAGTGCGATATATTGAATTTTTGTCAAAGTTATAAAAACAACGTATAAAACAGGGCGGAGACAGGCCATTTTCAGCTCATCCCCACCCCTATTTATTTCTTTGCGTAATTTATAAAGTCACCTGGAAAAAGCTCATAATCCACCGAGGATTGGAGTTCCCCCAACTGGTTTTTCCAAGCATTTTCCCGTACCTGCACTTTACGAAAACCCAACTGTTCATAGACATGCTGAGCTCTTTGATTTTTCAAATTGGTATCCAGAATGATCTTTTTGTATTGGAGTTTCGTAAACAAGAAATCAATCAGCATACTGAGAAATAACTTCCCTAAACCTTTGTCATGCAGGGAAAAATCACAAATTTTGATTCCGATTTCCGCCACATCTTCTCCAACTTTGTGGTAATCCATCTCCCCTATGGGAACTTCATCCCGCTCCAAAATCAATAGCTGGCCGCTATCCTCTGCATTCCTTTCCAGGCTGGACGCAATTTCTTCCACGGTCTCTCCTGTCCCGTTTGGGAACCCCGCATGGGCCATGATTTTCCCATCGTTCCACCATGATGCCAATTGTTCCGCGTCATCGGTTGTAGCGTTTCGAATGGTTAAGTTTTCAAAGCGAATCAGCATATCTATTGTATCCTCCATGATTCACAACAATAAAAAATTTCTTATTAAGACAGCCCGCCTGTCGCCCAGCAAAAGAGCAGCAGCACCGCCAGAAATCCCACATTATACAGGGTGAACTGCAATAGGTATTTCCCACCTTTGGCCCCTGGAATCCGGGAATAGAGTCGAAAAGAAATCAGGCTGGCTAGGGAGGCAATGAGAGTGCCCAGTCCGCCGATATTGGTACCCAGCAGCAGCGCACGGCCTTTTTCAGTAAAGGAGGAGAGCATCACCGCCGCGGGCACATTGCTGATAATCTGACTCACCAGCACCGATGCGATGACCTCCCGGCCATTTAACAGCCAGGAGACCCCTTCCTGCACCGCCGGAACCTGCCGGATATTCCCCACGAACACAAAAAAGCACACAAAGGTCAAAAGCAGGCTGTAGTCCACCCGCAAAAGGATTTTCCAGTTGGAGACGAGCATGGCGGCGATCACCAGCAGCGTGAGCCAAAGCACGTCCAGCATCCGGAACACCGTGAGAAGGCAGCACACAAACAACACTGCGTAGAGTATTGCCCGCCATTTGCACATAGGCGCTTCTTCTCCGGGAAAGCGCACCGTCACACTGTGGTCTTTGAGGAAAAACACCCCCGCCGCCAGCAAAACCAGACTGATAAGCCCCAGCGGCACCATGGCTGCCAAAAACTCCCCGATCCCCATTTCATATTGGGCATAGAGAAACAGGTTTTGCGGATTCCCCACCGGGGTCATCATGCTGCCCAAGTTGGCGGCAATGGTTTGCAGCACCACCACGGGAATCACCTGTTTGGGGGAAGCCTGCTGCAAAATGGAGATGGTCAGCGGCACAAAGGTGAGCAGCGCCACATCATTGGTGATGAACATGGAGCTAAAAAAGCACAGCGCCACCAGCACCCCGGACACCATCCGCACGCCGGAAGCCTTCTGGGTCATCAGCCGGGACATTCTGCGGAACAGACCCAGCTGAGTGAACCCTGCCACCACAGCCATCAGGCAGAACAGCAGCCCCAGCACATGGCCATCCAGATACTCTATGTAATCCAGCGAAGGCGGAACCGCTGCCATGGAAGCAATGGCGCACATCG
>CALWIS010000205.1 GCA_944380795.1 uncultured Clostridia bacterium
GGCGTTTCCCTGCTGTACGGTGTAACCGGCAGCGGCAAAACGCAGGTTTTCATGCGCCTGATGGATGAGGTGCACCGGCAGGGCCGGGGCGTCATTGTCATGGTGCCGGAAATTTCCCTGACGCCCCAGACCATTTCCCTGTTCCAGCGGCGGTATGGAAAGGGTGTGGCCGTTTTTCACAGCGGCCTGTCTCTGGGCGAGCGTCTGGACGAGTGGAAGCGCATCCGGGACGGAAAAGCCACCATTGCCGTGGGAACCCGTTCGGCGGTGTTTGCGCCCTTCCGGGATCTGGGGCTGGTGATTCTGGACGAGGAGCAGGAATATACTTATAAATCCGAATCCTCCCCCCGGTATCATGCCCGGGATGTGGCGAAGTTCCGGTGTGCCTGGCACAAGGGGCTGTGCGTGCTGGCTTCGGCCACCCCTTCGGTGGAGAGCTTCTTCTTGGCCAAAAGCGGGCGCTACACATTGCACGGCCTGACGGCCCGGTATGGTTCCGCTCAGCTGCCGGAGGTGCAGGTGATCGATATGAACCACGAGGTGGAGCAGGGGAACCCCTCCATCCTTAGCACGCCCCTGATGAATGCCCTCCAGCGGAATCTGGCAGAGGGGCGGCAGTCCATTTTGCTGCTGAACCGAAGGGGATACCACACTTTTGCTTCTTGTAAGGCCTGCGGCGAGGTGGTCACCTGCCCTCATTGCAGTATTTCCATGACCTACCACGCCGCCAACCGGCGGCTGGTGTGCCACTACTGCGGCTATTCGGTGCCCTTTACCACCCAGTGTCCCTCCTGCCATCAGGACGAGGTGCGATATTCCGGCTCCGGCACCCAGCGGGCAGAGGAGGAGTTGCAGGAGCTGTTACCCAACGCTTCTATTCTACGGCTGGATGCCGACAGCACCTTGGCAAGGGACGCCTATGAAAAAAAGCTCAGCGCCTTTGCCCGTGGAGAGTATGACCTAATTGTGGGCACCCAGATGGTGGCCAAGGGCCTTGATTTTGAAAATGTGACGCTGGTAGGCGTGCTCAACGCCGACCAGATGCTGTATAACGATGATTTCCGCAGCAATGAGCGGGCCTTTGACCTGCTCACCCAGGTGGTGGGGCGTTCCGGTCGGGGAAAGTATCCGGGTACGGCCATGATTCAGACCTATACCCCGGAGAATCCCACCTTTCGGCTGGCGGCCCGGCAGGATTACGATACCTTTTATGAAAGTGAAATCCGGTTCCGGCGGGCCATGCTGTACCCTCCGTTTTCCGACATTCTGGTGTTTGGCTTTGTGGGGGAACAGGAAGCGTCGGTGCGGGATGGCAGCCGATGGATGCTTTCTCGGCTCCAGCAGATTGCCGCCCGGGAATACCCCGATTTACCTTTGCGGGTGCTGCGTCCCTCGCCGGCATCTATTGCCCGAGTGAGCAATAAATACCGGTATAAGCTCATTATCAAGTGCCGGAGCACTCGCCGTTTGAGGGAGATGGTCTCCCGGCTGCTGCTGGATTTTGCCAAGCAAAAGGAATTCTCCCGGGTAACAGCCTTTGCCGACTGCAACCCGGATAGTATTTTATAAAATCGAAAGCTAACACAAAAATGATTCGCGGGGAGGCGGCATCAAAATTTGTAGCTTCTACCCCGCGAACATAAAAGTTTTCGTCCAACTTTTTCAAAAGGTGGTGGGGGGTTCAGGGGGGCAAAGCCCCGCCTGATCGCCCGTCGCAACGGGCGAAACCCTCATGCCGCAGGGCGCATTTTCGGGGGTGAATTGGAAAATATTCCGGTGGAATGTTTTCCAAAAGGGGCCCTTTTGCAAGAAAAAAGGGCCCCTGCCCGGTTCCTGATGCAACCTGTTCCCGCTTTCCTAACGGGAAAGCGGAGGAAACAATAAAGGAAACTCAAAAAACATAACTTTGAAAATCAAGAAACAGAAAATACATAAATAATAAATTAAGAATAAAACCTTACTTCATGGACAGAAAGGAATGATACCCAATGGCAATCCGTAATATTGTAAAGTTTGGGGACGAGGTGCTGAATAAAAAGTGCCGCCCCGTGGAAAAATTCGACCAAAAGCTGGCAGTGCTCCTCAAAGATATGGCCGACACCCTGTATGAGGCCGACGGCGTGGGACTGGCAGCTCCTCAGGTGGGAATTTTGCGCCGCGTGGTCATCATTGATGTAGGCGATGGCCTTATTGAGCTTATCAACCCGGAAATTATCGAAACCAGCAAGGAAACCCAGAACGGGGCAGAGGGATGCCTTTCCAACCCGGGAAAATACGGGCTGGTGGAACGCCCCATGCGAGTCAAAGTGCGGGCACAGGATCGTCACGGCAACTGGTTTGAAAAAGAAGGAGAAGAGCTGCTGGCCCGTGCCTTCTGCCACGAGCTGGACCATCTGGAAGGTGTGCTGTTCACCTCCCGCGTGAGCCGGATGCTTTCCCCCGAGGAACTGGAAGGCTGAAAGGAGACCACCCCATGAAAATCGTGTTTATGGGAACGCCGGACTTTGCCGTTCCCTGCTTGCAGGCCATTCTGGACGACGGCCATGAGGTGTGCGGGGTGTTCACCCAGCCGGATAAGCCCAAGGGAAGGGGCTATACCCTCACGCCGCCGCCGGTGAAGGAGCTGGCGCTGCAATATCATCTGCCGGTATACCAGCCCAAAACGCTGCGCACCGGGGAAGCTTATGAGATTTTAAAGGAACTTTCCCCCGACCTCATCGCGGTGGTGGCTTACGGCAAGCTGCTGCCCAAAGAGATTCTCGATTTGCCGCCCATGGGCTGCGTGAATGTCCACGGTTCCCTGTTGCCCAAGTACCGGGGCGCCGCGCCCATCCAATGGGCAGTGCTCAATGGCGATAAGGTGACGGGCGTTACTACTATGTTTATGGCCGAGGGTATGGATACCGGCGATATTCTGCTCACGGCGGAAACCGCCATCCCGGAAAACGAAACCTCCGGGGAGCTGTTTGATCGGCTCAAGGATATGGGCGCGGAGCTGCTCATTCAAACCATCCACGGGCTGGAAAAAGGGGAACTGACACCCATCCCGCAAAATGAAGCGGAGGCCACCCATGCGCCCATGCTTTCCAAGGAGCTTTCCGCCATTGACTGGACGGCTTCGGCGTGGGAGGTGCACAATAAGGTGCGGGGCCTGTCTCCGTGGCCTACCGCCCATACCCTGTATCACGGCAAGCGGATGAAGGTGTTGGAGACAGAGGTTTTCCCGGAGAAGAACGGGGAGCCGGGCAAGGCGTTTTCGGAAAACGGCGAATTTTTCGTCTATTGCGGAAGCGGAGCCGTCCGGCTCATTACTGTGCAGCCCGAAAACAGCAAGCGAATGGCAGGAAAAGCATTCCTGCTGGGCCATCCGCTGGATAAAAATACCGTTTTGGGATAAAATAGCAAGGCTAAGCCTTGACGTACTTCGCGGGGGAGCGGCATTAAAATTTGTACTTGTTACCCCGCGAACATAAAAGTTTTACTCGATTTTTTTCAAAAAATCGTGGGGAATCCAAAGGGGTGAAACCCCTTTGCGTCGCTGCCCGCAGGCAGCGAAAATCTTATACCGCAGGGCGCATTTTCGGGGGTGAATTTTAATTCAAAAGTTGACGCAAGCGTCAACTTCAGAAAAGAAAGCCAAGGCTTTCTTTTTCCCCAAAAAAAAAAAAAAAAGGGGCCCTGCCCGGTTCCTGATAACAGCCTT
>CALWIS010000206.1 GCA_944380795.1 uncultured Clostridia bacterium
TACGGGCGGCATTTCGGACGCCCAGATCCTGGCCAATCACCTTTTCAAAGATGCTGGGGCCGTCAATGACCATCCAGCCCAGGGCAACCATACACACGATCTTGACAAAAAGATCGGCACTGCTGGAGGAAATGGCGTTCATACCGATGAGGTAGATCTGCATCAGCAGGAAGAAGCCAAAGAAGGAGGCAAAGGTAGTCACCAGCAGCTGGAGACACTTCTTCATCCGCTGGTGGGTGTATACGTCCAACAGCGCCATGACTTCCGTCATCATTCCGTGAATGGACAGCTCATAAAGGGCTACCGCCATACGGATGCTGCTGAGGAATAAGGCAATTGCTGAGATAATGAGGCTGACAAAACACACCAGCCAGTCCACCTTCCACCGGTAATACCGTTCGGAGAGCAGCGGAATTTCCTGCCAAAAAAAAGAACCGGTATTAATATCCGCTAAAACTTCTGTGCCACTTGCGTCTATTTCAACCTTTTGGCCAAAAACTTCTGAATGGGAAGTTTGATCCGCCGCTATCATCTCTGTGATATCAATGTCGGTGATTCTGTCGGAGCTGTTCTCGGCATACCAGCTTTTTCGATCTCCTAAATCTGTGGTGGAAAAATTATTCGCATCATACCGCAGGACATCGGTAACATTGTCCAGCAGGATCTGCGTCCCCATTCCTGCCTGCTGTCCCCGGCCAATGATGCCGATAGCGGAGTTGGTCACAGAATACAAAGACGAGATCATATAGGGCACTGTGATAAGCACCACAATGCCGATGACCACATTGGTGACGATAGGGGCGATCTGCTGCTGCGGCTGGATAATGAACAGTAACCCTACAAACAGCACTACCAGCAGCAGGAGCAGGAATAAAATGGCGAGAAGGGTATCGTTGAGGTTCTGGATCTTGGCATTGGCAAAAAAGTTGCCGATGGTGCTGTTGACGTTATAGATCACCGATTCAATGCCATTGACCAAGTAGGACAGCCCACACAGCAGCGCCCAGCCAATCCACCGGCAAACATAGGACACCACATTGTTTTGGGGCATATCAAACTCTTTAATGATGTTGATGGTATCGGCGTCATCTGCCAACACCGTCATGGTCAGTAGAATCGCTACGATGGTGGTTAATAAAAAGCACCGGAGGAAACGGCGTTTGTGTGAGATTCTATTTGGAGATAATTTTTTGCTTTTGCTTTTCATGCTCCTCCCTCCAAAACTTGATAACATTCATCAAACTGTTCTTGGGTCAATTCTTCGGTATCCATCACATCATTGAGCATCGTCTGTATTTGCCCCGTGTCCTTCATCCAGCGAATAGAATCGGCCTCCTTGGTCAATCCGAAGCCCCGCAGCAGCTTTTCCAGCTTGCTGATCTGTTTTGGGGAAAGGGAACCGTCTCCTCTTTCTTCCTGTTTGACAGGCACGCGGATGTTGGGGTGGAACACCATTTCATCCAAGTCTCGATGAAAATAGGGACAGCTTTGCTTCAGCTGCTCCAGCGGATAGGGATTCCGGGTATCAAAGGCTTTGGACATCACCGGATTCTGATACCGGTAGGGCATCCGGGTCCTGCCCCGATTAAATACCGGTAGGGATTGGATGGCCTGTCCCTGTTGGTTCGTCCGCTTCATGGGGCGCACCAGCACACATTCTCCGGGATGCAGCTCCATCAGCTCCGTGGGAGAAAGCAGCGGCTGACTGTCTATATGCTCCGAAGCGGAAGCCCCTTTCAGAGAGAAGGGGCCGCCTTGACGGCTGCGGGATTGGGTCACAACAGTTTTGTTGCCCAACAGCGAAGAAAAATGCCGCGCTGTCTCCTCATCGGTAGACATGAGGTAAATCTGGTTGCCGCAGTTGGAAAGGATGGTTTGGGCAGCGTCCTTGCCATATACCCGGTACAGCTGGCTGTAAGACTGGACAATGAGGGTAAAGCGGATGTTCCGGCCCAGGCAAACGGTAATCATGCCGTCCATATTGGGAATGGCCGGGACATTGCCGAACTCATCCAGCAGGAAGCAGACCTCCCGTTTACACTTCTGGCCGTTTTCTCCGGCTTTTTTGGCCAGCACATAGTAGAGCTGGCTGATGAAGATGGCCAGAAGGAAATCATTGGAGCGGTCGTAATCCGGCGTCACCAGAAAGATGGCCACCGGCTTTCTTCCAAAGCCCACCTCCTCTAAATCCAGAGAGTGATAGCCGGTCATCCTGGCCAGAGGATGCAGGGTAAACTGAGAAAGGACTGCCAGAGTATTGGCGAAGATATTTCCCTTGGTCTTATCGCTGCCGAATTCCACGGAAGCATACTGGAGCCGGGCCGGGTCGTTGGCGTCCCGTGCCCGCATCCAGTCATCCAAAGGGCAGCGTCCGCTTTGGGCGTCCACGTTGCCATAATCCACCAGGAGACGGGCAACGGAGTACATATTCACCGTCTCCCGGCTTTTACTGTCCGCCACTACCGCCAGGATCAGCGCTGTGGTCAAAGCAATACTCCAGTTCTGCCAGGTCTTATCATGGGCCGATGGGTCGGCAAACATGGTAGAGGCCACGGTTTTGGCCAGCGTTTGTGCTGCGGAAGTATTATTAGCCTTCCACTCCTGGTAGATCAGCTCCAGCGGGTTATATCCCATGCCGCAAAAGTGGATGAGATCCAGGATATGTACTTCGTATCCCCGCTTCCCCAAAGTCTCCAGGGACGCTGCCGCCAGCTCTCCTTTTGGATCACTGACGATAAGGCTGGGGCGCTTGTCCGGGTCTTGGGCACGGCTGTAAATGTCGATGGCCGGAACCACAAACAGCTCGCCCTTGCCGGAACGTGTTGTGCCCAAAATCAGGTTGTTCACAGGGCTGTTGTCCACCAGGTAGTGGAAACCAAAATGAGAGACTGGAAACCCGCCGGAACCGGCATAGGCTTCTCCATTGTCCGGGATGGAAATATACTCTTTCCGGAGAGCTGCTTCCGAAGTCCAGGCCCGGTTCCCCTTCTGGTTCTGGTCTGCCAGCGGGGAAAGGGAAGTTTTGAGCACCCAGGCAAAACGTGCGCCAGCTAACAGAGAAAAAATCACAATCATGCCATAGCACCACCACGGCCCAAGGAACTGAAAGGAAAAGAGGCCTGGAATCTGCCACTCAATGATTTCTCCATGCACGGTTGTCTGCCAAGAAGGAATCCAGAGCAGCAGGGCGTCTACTGCCCACGATCCCAGCCAGAACAGTACCAGGGCCACGATTGTTCCAAAGCCGATCAGGCAGGGCGGCGAGGTCATCACTCTTTTTGCACGTTCCCGAAACAGCTCGTTTTCATCTTTTCGAATGTTTTTAATAAGAATCAACTCCTATCAGAAAACTATCTGTATACAGAGAGTAATTATTCTTTCCTGTCTGCATATTCGTACCTAAGTGGGTTTGGGAGGTATCTGGTCAAAATTGACCCACCCCCTGAAAGGGGACAGGGAGCTGTAAACGGCCCCCTGTCGGATCGAAGATAGATTTGTGAGCAGCAGCGCCGCCAGGCGCTTCAGCAGCCAGTCCACTGCCTGCGGCGTTTGGATGCGCGGCAGGAATCGGATGCTGTTATTAGCGTGGTCCCCCAGTCTGGAAAAAACAAAACGCTTTTCCAGCAGCCCAAGGGCCTCCAGGCGGCGGATGCATTTACGTACAGTGGTTTCGGACAGGCGGCAGCTGGCTGCGGTTTTGCTTACAGAGGGATGAGCCAGCTTCCCGCCATGGCCGGTACAGCGGTTGAGCCATGCCAGTACACACAGTTCCCGGGGAGAAAGGGGCAATCGCAGACACCGGACGTCCAGGCAGCTGTACCCTCCTGCAATGGGAGCAAGCACATAGCCGCAGGCAGCCCGGCAGCCATGACGGTTATACCGGTGTATCCGGCGTATCAGGCCATGGGCTTCCATGCGCCCCAGTACCCTTAACAGGCTGCTGACGCTCATATGGCAGCGCCCGGCCAGTGTGGCCAGTTTGCAGATCACCAGCTGTTTTCCCCGCTGCTGGAAGGACAGCAGCCCAATATAAACGGCAATATCCACGGCCTGCATGGGCAGATGTTTTTTTCGATGGATCTTGCCGGTATCCGGGGCGATATGTACCGCACAGTCAAACAGGCGGTTGGGAATGCGTACATATTGCGACATGGCCAACCGTCCTTTCTCTGTTTCTGTTGGTTTTTATGCAGATTAGAAGCCGCTGATGGATTTGATGAGGTTTGCGATGCCCTGGCATCCAACCACAAGCACTGCGCCTACAACGATTGCGATAATGGTGGGTTTACTTTCGCGGATAGCCTGGGCGCCGCCGACAAACAGCTTTCCGGCCAACACCAGCAAAGAGATGATGAGCAAGCCGCCGCCAACGACGGTTCCGATGGTAGCGATGTTATCCAGTGTGCTTTGCAGTCCATTTGTATTCAAAGCACCTAAAAACAGTATCAAACCTTGTTTGTTCATGATAAAATTCCTCCTGTAATTCAGTTCTTGCCATTGATTAGGTTTAATGCGGCCAGGATGTCCCCGGAATATTCGCTGATGACCTCGAAATGTCGGGCCATGAGCCAGTCCTCATAGGTGACGCCTTTGCTTTCCAGGATTTTCGTGACCAGCGCCTTCATATCTTTCTGTTGGTTTTTGTCCATTTACTCTACCTCCACGGTGTTTTGTCTTTTTCTCGCCGGTGGTTTGGCGGCTGGGGTTTTCCCCTGGGGCTTCATCGCCCTCCATGCGTCATTTAAATCCCTCCCTTCCGGTAGTGCGATAAATCCGCCTACCTTGACATCGGGATATTCGTCCTGCAGCCAGGTGCGGAGATTCTGCGCAGCCTTTCGACCGGCATCGTCATTGTCCATCCCAATGCGGATGGCCGTAATCTCAGGGTGCTTTTTCATGTAATTCCGCAAGACGGAGATGGCCTTGCCAGTGCCGCAGGAAGCCAGATAATTGGCGGATTCCACCGGCCTGCCCATATGCTTGCGGATGCACATGGCGGACATGGCGTCAATGGGCGCTTCCGTCAGCACCAGCAGCTTTGCGCCGGGATGATTGACCTGCCAGCCGTTCTCCTGGTTTGAACCTTCCACATCCATGCGGAATTTGGAGTTTGGCAGGCTGGAGCGCTTGGAGGCGAATACCGCCTGATTGGTGTGATCCCGGCCTACAAACACGGTATTGTGATACTTGGTTTCCTCATAGAGCAGATTTTTATCAATACAGTGCTGTACGACATCAGAGTCAATTCCTCTGGTTTTGGTCAGATAGGCGAACATCCGTCTCCAGGGGCCTTTTTCGGGAGTTGGCAGGATAAAGGGAACTTCCTCTTTTTCTTTTTTCGGCTGTTCCCGTGGCCGGTAGCCGGTGAGGTCACGGCCCCTTATATAGGTTTCCTTCATTTCCCTGATGGCCTCGCCTGTAAGCAGGTTGTTGAAGTGGGCGTAAAAGTCGATGGGGCTGCCGCCAACCTTCCTGCCATTCCCTTTTTCCTGGGAGTAACGGACAAAAGTATTGTTGTCGTAAAAGACAACAGAATCATGTTCACGGAGCGTCCAGTGGTTTTTCCGCTGGACAGGGGTAAATCCCATATCCCGGGCCACCTGCAGGATGTCCAGATCCCGCAGATAT
>CALWIS010000207.1 GCA_944380795.1 uncultured Clostridia bacterium
TTTCTCTTTGGTGCTGGGCTAACTGGTGCCAAAAAAGATCGCCATGCAACAAGCGGAGCAGCTTTCTTTCAGCTTTGTGTGCTTCCTGTAAAAAAAAAAAAAAATTTTCAGCCCCTTTATTTCCTTCCTCAGCTTCTCCACCAATTTGGTGCTGCGGCTGGTGGGCGTAGACCCCAACCACTCTGAAGAGACCGTCACTGAGGAGGAAATCCTGATGATGGTGGACGTGGGCGAAGAAAAGGGCGTCATCGACGAAGGCGCCCGGGAAATGATTTCCAATATCTTCGAGTTTGACGACCGCGCCGTCAGTGAGATCATGACCCACCGTACCGAGGTCACTGCTGTGGAGGACACTATGTCCATTCAGGAAGCCGTGGAACTGGCAGTGCGTGACGGATATTCCCGTATGCCGGTGTATCACGAGCAGCTGGACTCCGTGTTGGGCATTTTCTATGTCAAAGATGTCCTCAAATATGTGACCACCGATGTCCCGCCGGATATGAAGCTCACCGACCATATGCGTCCGGCCTACTTTGTGCCGGAGAGCAAGAGCTGCAATGAACTCCTGGAGGAGATGACAGCCCAACATCTTCAGATCGCCATTGTGGTGGATGAATACGGCGGCACCGAAGGCATCGTGACCATGGAGGATCTGTTGGAATCCATTGTGGGCAGCATCCAGGACGAGTATGACGATGAAGAACAGGAAATCCACCGGGTGAGTGAAAATGCCTTTACCGTAGACGGCAGTACTCCCATTGATGAGATTTCCGACCTGATGCAGGTACATTTACCGGAGGGGGATTACGATACCATTGCCGGTTTGGTGGTGGAGCTGCTGGGCAGAATCCCCAAGCCGGGAGAGCGCCCCACTGTCACCCTGAAAAGCCTGACCTTTACTGTAGAAGAGGTGGAGGACCGGCGGATCAGTAAGCTGCTCATCGTCAAGGATGTCAATTATCAGGAAAAGAAAGAGGAAGACGACGAGGAGGAGTAAGGTTCCCCGTAATAGATTTCAATCCGAAAAAGCTCGTTTCAGCCATTGGGCTGGAGCGGGCTTTTTTACGGGACAAGATATTTTGAAAAAAGCAAAAAAGAAGCCGCCTTCTGCCCGCATTACAGTGGACAGAAGACGGCTTTCTTTGTTGTGTATCAACTTACTTTTGGATGCTGTTAAGCAGACCGCCCGCCTTGATTATGTTCTGGATAAAGGGCGGGAAGGGCTGCGCCTGGTAGGTTTTTCCCGTGGTGTGGTCGGTAATCACACCGGTGTCAAAATTGACCTCCACATCGTCGCCGGATTGAATCTCTTTGGAGGCTGCGTCGCACTCCAAGATGGGCAGGCCAATATTGATGGCATTGCGATAGAAAATACGGGCAAAGGTGGAAGCGATAACACAGGAAACACCGCTGGCTTTAATGGCAATGGGGGCGTGTTCCCGTGAAGAACCGCAGCCAAAATTCTTTTCCGCTACGATAATGTCGCCTTCCTTGACCCGGGATACAAATTCTTTATCAATATCCTCCATGCAGTGAGCGGCAAGCTCCTTGTGGGAGGCGGTGTTTAAGTAACGAGCGGGGATAATAACGTCAGTATCCACGTTATCTCCGTATTTATGGACAGTTCCGTGTGCATTCATGGCAAAGCTCCTCTCAAATTACAGTTTGGCGGGGTCGGTGATATAGCCGGTCACAGCGCTGGCAGCAGCCACTGCAGGGCTTGCCAGATAGACTTCAGATTCCACATGGCCCATACGGCCCACAAAGTTGCGGTTGGTGGTGGAGATGGCTTTTTCTCCTTTGCCCAAAATTCCCATATAGCCGCCCAGGCAGGGGCCGCAGGTGGGGGTGCTCACTACAGCGCCGGCCTTGATGAAGATCTCCAAAAGGCCTTCGTGCATAGCGTCCAGATAGATCTGCTGGGTGCCGGGAATCACGATGCACCGAACATTTTTGGCTACCTTACGGTCTTTGAGAATGGCGGCAGCGGCCCGCAGATCTTCCATGCGGCCGTTGGTGCAGGAGCCAATGACGCTCTGATCGATCTTGACCTCGGTTTCCCCAATCTCATCAATAGTGCGGGTGTTTTCCGGCAGGTGGGGGAAGGATACGGTGGGGCGAAGCTTTGCCAGGTCGATCTCCACCACCCGGGTATATTCGGCATCCTCGTCCGCGGAATATTCCACCGGGGTGCGGCGGAAACGGCCTTCACAATAGGCCCGGGTCACATCATCCACCGGGAAAATGCCGTTTTTGGCGCCGGCTTCAATGGCCATATTGGCAATGCATAGGCGGTCATCCATGGAAAGGGCAGCTACACCGTCGCCGGTAAATTCCAAAGACTGATATAATGCGCCGTCCACACCGATTTCACCAATGAGATGGAGGATGACATCCTTTCCGGCTACAAATCCGGTGGGCTTGTTTTTCAGCACTACTTTAATGGCGGAGGGAACCTTAAACCAGGCCTTGCCGGTAATCATGCCCGCAGCCATATCGGTGGAACCCACGCCAGTGGAGAAGGCACCCAGAGCACCATAGGTGCAGGTGTGGGAGTCCGCGCCGATAACACAGTCACCGGGGCCTACAATGCCCTGCTCCGGCAAAAGGGCGTGTTCAATGCCCATTTGTCCTACATCAAAAAAGTTGGTGATGTCATATTTTCCGGCAAAGTTCCGGGTCTGGCGGCACTGCTCGGCGGCCTTGATGTCCTTGTTGGGCACAAAGTGGTCCAACACTAAAGCAATGCGGTCTTTGTCGAATACAGAACAGGCGCCGCACTTTTCAAATTCGTTAATGGCTACAGGGCTGGTGATATCGTTGCCCAGTACCATGTCCAGTTTTGCTTCAATGAGCTGGCCAGCCTCTACCTTTTCCAGCCCGGCATGGGCGGCCAGGATTTTCTGCGTCATTGTCATTCCCATATCGAAATCCTCTCCTTCGGTTGATCTCATATTTTATAGTATACGACTTCATTACACAAAAGAATGTAAAGTATGATACAATTTGAAAAAGAAGATCGATGTCCACGCCCATAAAAAACCCTGTTTCCATTTTAAACGGAAACAGGGGCGGTAAAAGATTCGTATTTTGATGTAAGGGGTGGGTTTAGAGAGAGGCGGTTCACAAACTTCTTCTTCTCCACAAGCTGGGAGAAAAGAGGAGGATCATGGGGAAGAATTCCAAACGGCCAAAGAGCATATCGGCGGATAAAATGAGTTTGCTGAAATTAGAGAACTGGGAGAAGTTTCCAGCAGGGCCCACCACGTCCAAGCCAGGCCCGATATTGCTCAGACAGGAAACCACTGCGGTAACATTGGTTTCCAGGCTCATGTTGTCGATGCTTACCAGCAGGAAAGAAACGGTAAAAACAGCAAAATAAGCGGCCATAAACACGCTGACCCCTTTTCCTACCTTGTTATCTACCGTTTTTCCGCTGATGCGTACTGCATGGACGGCACGGGGGTGGAGCATTCGCACCAATTCTTTGCGCAAAAGCTTAAAAACAATAATCAGTCGGGCCACTTTCACACCGCCGCCGGTAGAACCGGCAGAAGCACCAATGACCATGAGAATGGCCAACAGGCTTCGGGAAAATTGTGGCCAAGTATTGTAGTCAATAGTACAGAATCCAGTGGTGGTCATAACAGAAGAAACCTGAAATGCCGATTGATGGAAAGCTTCTCCCCAGTTGTACTGGAATACGGGGGCAATGTTGATGGTAATCAAAACCATAGAACCCACCATGATTCCCACATAGCCCCAAAGTTCTTCATCGTGAAGAATGGCTCTCCAGGAGCGGATCAGAAGCAGGAAATACAGATTGAAATTAACTCCAAACAAGGCCATAAAGATAGTTACTACCGTTTGGATATAATGGGAATACCCAGCCATGCTGTCGTTTTTGATGCCGAATCCGCCAGTACCCGCTGTACCAAAGGCGGTACACACGCTGTCGAAAACCGGCATCCCGCCTGCCAACAGGAGGATGATTTCTATAATCGTGAGGCAGATATAGATGATATACAGGATCTTGGCGCTTTGCTTTAGCTTGGGGGTCATTTTTCCCACATCTGGTCCCGGGCTTTCTGCCCGAAGAAGATGCAGAGAATAGCCAGCCCCCTTACTCACCGATACTACCGCCAGCAGGAACACCAGAACACCCATACCGCCCAGCCAGTGGGTAAAGCTGCGCCAATACAACAGCCCATAAGGAAGCGCTTCTACGTCGGTGAGAATACTGGCACCTGTAGTGGTAAAGCCTGAGACAGTTTCAAAAAAGCAATCGATATAATTGGGGACCGCGCCGCTGAACCAAAAGGGAAGAGCGCCAAACAAGGAGATCCCGATCCAGGAAAGAGCGGTGACAATAAAGCCTTCCGCCGCATGGAACACTTTGCTGGTGGGGCGGACAAAGGTAAGGCCAATCCCCACTGCGGCCGTGATGGCAATGGTCCAACCAAACGCATGGGCGGCGGCTAATTCCTTCATGACCAGAGAGATCACCAGCGCCGGCGTCATAACAGCAGCTTCCAAAAGCAGGATGTGTCCTAACAAAAACGCGATGACTCTTCGGTTCATAGTTTTTCTATCTCCTGTACTGCAAAAATATCCCGTAAATTGGCGATTTTATTTTCAGTAGTACTGACCACGATCACAGTATCCTCCGGCTGGAATGTGTCGTTTCCGCCAGGGAAGATCAATTTCCCTTTTCGCCGGATACAAGCCAGCAAAACATTTTTCTTTAGGGTAAGATCTTTTAGCGGTACATTGGTGTGAGGGGTGTTTTTATCCACCATAAACTCCAATGCTTCTACCCGATGATTTACCAAACGATGCAGGGAGATAACGGCATCTCCACGATGATTGCGCATTGCCCGTACATATCGGAGCACATCGTTGCAGATCAGATTCTTAGGGCTGACGATAGAATCCACACCCATAGCCTTAAAAGCATCAAACTGATCGATGCGGTCCATTTTGGTAATGGTCTTAGGAACTCCAATCTGGCTGGCAAACAAAGAAATCACCAAGTTGATCTCATCAATATCCGTCAGGGAGATGAGGGCATCCGCTTTTCCGGCGCATTCCGCGTTCATCAGCTTCTGATTGCAGGCATCTCCATTGATCACCAGCACTTTGGGCAGGAGTTCCGAAAGCTCCACGCACCTGTCATAATTTTTCTCAATGATCTTTACCTTCATTCCCACGCGGCTTAAAGTTTCGGCCAAGTAATATCCCAACCGACTGCCGCCTACAATTACCACTTCCCGGATACGGGTGGTGGGTAGGTTCAAGTAACGCATAAGTGCGGCCAAATTGTGGTTTACGCCGGTAACGTGGATAATATCCCCAGCCTGCAATACAAAATCACCGCTGGGAATGGTAACAGAAGCCCCCCGCTCCACCGCGCATACCAGGATCTTGACCCGGGAAGAACGGTACAGCTCCAGCAGGGATTTTCCTACTGCGGGGGAGTTGGGCCGGATTTTAAATTCCACCAGTTCCACCTGCCCTTTGGCAAAGAAGTCCCGGTTGATGGAGGAAGGGAATTGGAGAATGTGAAAGATTTCCCGGGCGGCAGCGGCCTCTGGATTGATAGTCATGCTCAGTCCCAATTCTGCCTTTAAAAAGGTGAGCTGACGGCTGTAGTCAGGGTTACGGACTCGGGCGATGGTGTGGCGGCATCCCATTTTTTTGGCAGTAATGCAGCATAATAGGTTGATCTCATCCGCCGAGGTGGCGGCGATGAGCAAATCAGCGGTATCTGCTCCAGCTTCCTTGAGTACCTGCATACTGGCGCCATTTCCGGTGACCACCATGACGTCGTAGGCTTCCTGGGAATCCCGCAGTACCTGTTGGTTCCGGTCGATGATGACTATATCGTGTCCTTCTGCGGACAACTGTTCTGTCAGCGTTAATCCAACCTTGCCGTCGCCGACAATTACGATTTTCATGAAAATTCCCCTTCTTCTCTTTCCTTTTCCCACTTCGACCATCTCGTCAATACAAGTGGGCCAGTAATAAAACAGGGCTCCTTTTTCACAAGGAGCCGTTTGTCACAGCTTTATTATAGCATGCCCTACGTAAAATACAATCGGTTCACCTATTTTCTTAAAAAATCCTATAATAGGACCCCTTGTGCTGGATTTTTTTTTGGACAGGGTATATAATCAGAAAAACCGGGGCAACTGGGCTCTGGAGATACCATGTATTTGGAGTTTTGGAAAGGGGCTCTCACAATGAAAAATATAAAACTTCCTAAGTATATAGGGAAAGTTCATCCCAACTGTGATTATGTGCATGGGCAGATTTCGCCTGCTAAAGGTGTTAAGTGCTACCAGGTGACCCGAGCCAACGCCCGCCATCCCCAATGGGATGACGGTACCGGCTATACCTATAAGCACGCCCCGGACGTTTGCTTCTTTCATGGAAAGTATTACATCCAATATTTGTGCAACCCAGTGGGAGAGCATTCCGGAGCCGGACAGTCGGTGCTGGCCTCCTCCTGCGACGGTAAGCATTGGGAGAATTTTGCCATCTCCTTCCCGCCCTATCAGATTCCCGCCTGTGAAGTGACTAGCTATAAAGGGGAAACCACCCGTTTTTCGGGGGATACCTGGGCAGTGATGCATCAGCGCATGAGTTTTTATCAAACAAAAGCGGGGAAAATGCTGGTATCCGGTTTTTATGGCTGGAGCCCCGAAGCATGGATGTGCCCTTGGGACGACCACGGTATTGGCCGGGTGGTGCGGGAACTCTATCCCGATGGAAGCATGGGTCCTATTTATTTTATTTTTCCCAACTGGCAGGCCGGATGGAGCCAGGAACAGCTTTTATATCCCCTGTATGAGGAAAGCCCCGATGAAGGGTTCCGGGAAGCCTGCCGGGAATTACTCGCTGACCGTTTGGCCACCCAGCAATGGGCAGAGGAAAACGGCGATCAGGATGATATTATCACCATAAAACACGGGAAAAACCAGTCCTATCAGGCGTTCTGCTCCTATCATATCGCACCGGAAACAGTAATCGGACTTTGGAAGCACTCCCTGTGCGCTCGAAGCGAAGATAACGGCAAAACCTGGTCGCCGGTGGAAAAATCCTATTCCCTGGTAATGAGCGGGCAAAAGGTATGGGGATGCCGTACCTCCGATGGCCGTTACGCCATGGTGTATGACCCCACGCTGGAGACCCAGCATCGGTATCCTCTGTGCATCACCACCTCGGAAAACGGGCTGGATTTTGACCATATGCGGCTGGTGTGCGGAGACTTGACCCCAAAACGGTATCCGGGCTTGTGGAAGGACTTTGGATTCCAGTATATGCGGGGCATCCCTGAAGGGATGGACAAGCCGGAAAACGATTTGTGTATTGCCTATTCTGTCAACAAAGAGGATATTTGGATTGCCCATATCCCGGTGCCTGTTTGCGGTGAGGAAACCATGAAAGCGTTTTGTGAGGACCTTTCCCTGCCGCAGACCATGGATTCCTGGAATTTGTATTGCCCCAAATGGGCCACAGCAGAACCCACCGAAGCGGGGCTGCAGATGTGCGATTCGGACCCGGTGGATTATTGCCGGGCTGAGCGGCTTCTGCCAGCCTCTGCCCGCTGCCGTGTGAGCCTGACCCTCACCCCGAGCCAGGCAGATCACGGCTGCCTGTATGGAGAATTGTGTACGCCCGAAGGAGCCAGCGCTGTGCGCTTTGTGTTGCGGGCGGATGGAAAGCTGTATCTGCGAACTACCACAGAAGTACCAGTAGGGGAATATCAAAGCGGCGAGCCTCTTACTATTACATTGGAGGCGGACTGCACCACCTTCTGCTGCACATTGGCTCTTAATGGGGAACCCCTGCGGGAATCCGACGGCAGTGTCAAACAGTTCCGTTTTATGCGGGCGGCCAACCAGATTTCCCGGTTGGTGCTGCGTACCGGCCCATATCTGCATACCCCCACTTTGGATATGGACCCGGAGGTTTTGCCGGAAAGCATTTTGCCAGGCAGTGACGAACCAGTACAAGAGGCGGTATACACCATTAAGCAAGTAGAGTTTGCAGCACTTTCGGAAAAAAATTGAGACGCTGCATAGAACAAACAGGCTGTCCTGAGGAAAATCCAGGGCAGCCTGTTGTGATGTCAGGGCTTCTCCCGGTAGTGGCTGGGAGAAAACCCGGTGATCTTTTTAAACATCCGGGAAAAGTAGTTGTAATCCTCAATCCCGGCCTGCCGCCCCGCCTCTGCCAAGGGGGTTCCGCTGCGGATGAGAGCGGCGGCCCGGGCACAGCGCAATTCATTGATATATCCGGTAACGGTACGGCCGGTATGCCGTCGGAAAATGCGGCATAGATAGGGCTCCGAAAGCCCAAAGGCAGAGGATAGAGCGGAAAGGGAGGTCTTTTCCGGGTGGTTGTACCAAGAGGCCAGATAGAGCAGCAGCTCCTTCACATGGCGTAGGGAGTCCTGCTCCGGCAGGGAGAGGGGACGCGCTTCGGGAAACAGTGGGGCTTTGCGCAAGAGAAAGCTGCCAATACGAAGAAGGCAGGACTTTACTTCCAGTTCCCAGCCCGGTTCTCGCCGTCGCCATTCGCTAATTAGGGAGGAAAATAGCTGGAAAAGTGCTTCTTCCCCCGTGAAAAATACAGGTAGTCGGGGCAAAGCTTCCAACAGCAGGGAATCATAGCTGCGCCGGTCGGAAAGCCGTAATTCCTGCCGAAAAAGCTCCAAGTCCACCTGGATAATATAGTGACGGGTGCCGTCCAAAAAATCCACTCCTCGGTGGGGAAGAAACCCGTTGACAAACCCCACATCTCCCGGGTGCAGCCATTGCTGTTCTCCGCCGCAATTTAAAAGCACACCACCGGATTCCACATAGTAAAACTCCAGCTCCTCATGCCAGTGAAATTCACATCCCGGCTCCCCAGAATCATGGAAGCGCTCAAATACCAATACCGGCAGGTCATCCGGCATGGGGATAGTCTCATAAGGGAAGAATTCCATAAGCACCTCCAAAAACAGGTTAAAATAATGCTAAATTGAAATCAGTATACCCGTTTTCAAACCAAAAGTAAAGGACTACAATAACAACAGAAAACGCGGAAATCCAGTACATATAAAGCAAAGGAGAGACGCTGCATGAGGATTCTTTTCCTTGATATCGACACCCTTCGTCCCGATCATATGGGATGTTACGGCTATTCCCGCAATACCACGCCGAACATGGACCAGGTTTGCGCTGAGGGAATCCGGTTTGATAATTACTACTGTTCAGACGCTCCCTGTCTGCCTTCCCGGGCTGCTTTGGTCAGCGGAATGTTCGGCATTCGTAATGGCGCGGTGGGCCATGGCGGTACGGCCGGAGATCGCCGTCTGACGGGACCCACCCGTGATTTTACCGATGTGGTAGATGAAAACTGCTTTCACAATATTTTCCGCAGAGCCGGAATGCATACCGCTTCTGTGAGCACCTTTGCGGAACGCCATTCCTCCTGGTGGTTTAATGCTGGGTTCAATGAGTGCTATAATGTTGGCGGTCGTGGCGGCGAGTCCGGTGAGAAGGTGCTGCCGGTGGCTCTGGATTGGCTGGACCGCAACGGCGAAAAGGATAACTGGTTCCTTCATGTTCATTTTTGGGACCCTCACACTCCGTATCGCGCCCCAGCCGAATTTGGCAATCCTTTTGAAAACGAGCCGTTAGATAGCTGGATTACTCCCGAGGTGTTTGCGGAACATCGCAAGCACGTGGGCCCTCACTGCATCAACGAGCTGGGAATGTACAATTCCGACACCAATCCTGCCACCCCTCGCCAGTTGGGCAAAGCAGAGACAATGGAACAACTCAAACAGGTGATGGACGGCTATGACTGCGGTATCCGATATGCGGATTCTCTGATTGGCCAAATTTTTGATAACCTGCGTGCCAAAGGAATCTATGAGGATACGGCCATTATTATCACCGCCGACCATGGTGAAAATATGGGAGAATTGGGGCTCTATTCAGAGCACGCCACTGCCGACTATCCCACCTGCCGGATTCCCTTTATCATCAAGTGGCCGGGAGCCAAAAAGGGCATTTATGACGCAGGTCTTCACTACAATGTAGACTTGCTTCCTACCATGGCGGAGCTTCTCCATGTGGAAAAGAAAGACAGCTGGGATGGAGAGAGCTATGCTCAAACCCTTCTTTCCGGAGAAGATGCCGGGCGGGACAGTTTGGTGCTTTCTCAGATGGCTCATGTCTGCCAGCGCTCCGCTCGTTTTGGAGATTGGCTGTATGTCCGCACCATCCATGGTGGTTTCCATCTGTTTGACAAAGAAATGTTATTTAACATCAAGGATGATCCCCATGAACAGCACGATGTAAAAGCGGAGCATCCGGAATTATGCGCCAAGGGTGCAAAAATTATTTTGGATTGGCAGGAGGAGCAGATGAAGAAATCCTCCAGCGCCATTGACCCCATGTGGACAGTCATGCGAGAAGGCGGACCCTATCACACCTGGGGCCATCTGGAAGAATATGCGCAACGCCTTCGGGAAACCGGGCGCGAAGCAGGTGCTGAAGAATTACTGAAGAGATACAAGAAATAATAATACGCACGGTATATTCATTAAACAAATATACAAATTAACATACTTGCAATCTATTGGGGAATTGGATATAATAAAGGGGTTGGTAATGACCAACCCCTTTTTATGCGGATATGGTGGAATTGGCAGACACGCCAGATTTAGGTTCTGGTGCCGTACGGCGTACAGGTTCAAGTCCTGCTATCCGCACCAGGCTGAGCTTGGACGCAAGTCGCGTTCCAGGTTTGGCCTTTTCTTTTGCTTTCTTCTCGCGTTTGGAGCGGGTATCTAATTCATCAACTCTTCCCGATCGAGAGCCTCGACGCGCAAGTCGCATTTGGGACTCTCCTGTTTTTATTGTTGAAGTATTAGTACAACTAAGATATAATGCTTCATAGAAATTAAAACCAGAGGATGTAGTGAGAAATGAATTTAACAGATATTATAAAACGTATTAACGCTGTACCTATAACAGAACAAGCGGTTGCCACGCAACTAAAGCACGTGGAGGATGACGAACCGTACCAAGTATGGAAAATTGATACAGACACTACCCGATACATTCTTAAAGAAGCAAAAGAAAACGAAGCAGAAACCTACCGCTTGATTCTCTCGGAATTACAGGATGACTGCATCCCTATCCTATACGAAACTATTTGCGCGGAGGGAAAAACTTATCTTCTCATGGAATATGTAGATGGAGAGAACTTGTGTAAATGTGATCGTGCGAAACTGACCTTAGCACTGGATGCTTTGATCTCTTTACAGAAAAAGACTTGGAATAACCATTCCCTGTCTGCCTATGGATACTCTTTTGAAAAAAGTCTGCAGGGCCGTGAGCATCGTGGCGAATATTTAAATGATCCGCTTCTGCAAGAAGTATATCAAAAATTTATGCGGATGTACCACACAGTACCACGGGCGCTATGTCATGATGATTTGCTCCCATTCAATGTAATTGCTTCGGACAATAAGGCAGTCCTGATCGATTGGGAGTATGGTGGGATTCTGCCATATCCGACATCATTTGCCCGTTTGATTGCACATGGTGAAGAGACGGAAAATGCCATGTTTTTTATAACGTCAGAAGACAGAGCCTTTGCAATCGATTACTATTATGATAACTTGTTGCAGGAGATGGGGATTTCCTACCTAGAGTGGCGAAATACGCTGGAATACTTTTTGTTCTTTGAATACTGCGAATGGGTCTTTGTAGGGAATAAACACAATGCCAAAAATAGCGAATTCTACAAAAAATATCTCCCTATCGCCAGACAGCAGGCCAACAAAATTAAGCGGATGGAAAATATAGATATCGTATTGAAATAAAATCTATGAGTTTTATTGGTGCCACCCCACTTCACTGTGCATTTATAGCGTTAAGTGCATAGGCTTTGTCCCTTCTTTTTGCTTGTCGCTCGCGTCAGAGCGGATATCTAATTCATCAACTCTTCCCAGATCGAGTGCCTCGACGCGCAAGCCGCGTTCGGGGCATTTTCTTTTGTCATGTGGTGTTTACGGGTATTGAGCTCTTGACGAAATCGATAGGATACCGTATTGTTTAAGTATGTTTTGGATGTTTAATTCAATGGGAATGAAAATGGCAGAAATTATAAAGGAGTGTGTTATGAAAAAGCTGATTGTACCGGATTTTTGCAACAGTATCGTAAATATTTCCGCTACGCTGGCAGAGTTTCTCGGTGCGCCCAACCAAAATGCAACCCTTTCGATTTTGAAACAAGAGCTCGGCAAGGGATATCAAAACGTGGTTTTTCTCTGCTTTGATGGGCTGGGGATCTATCCACTCCGAAAAAATTTGGAAGAACAGGATTTTTTACTGCAAAACCTTCGGCAGGTCCTTTTCTCCACTTTTCCATCTACTACAACAAACGCAACCCATTCTCTGCTGACCAATCAACTGCCCCTTGAGCACGGCTGGTTTGGTTGGAGTATGTATTTTCCCTCCCTTCACCAGAATGTGGATATCTTTTTGGGCCGGGACTCCGCTACCCAAGAGGCAGTAGACTTTGGAAGCTACCCGTTGGGAATGGCTGACTATTATTTTGATGAGGTGGACAGCAGCTACGCCATCAACACCGTTTTCCCTCCCTATATCTACACAAAGCATCCTGAGCGGAACCATGTATTCCAAACCCCGCAGGCATTTTGGTCTGCCATTGAGGAATGCTGCGGAAAACCCGGCAGGCAGTTTGTGTATGCGTATTATCCGGAGCCGGATTCCGCTATGCACCAGTACGGTGTTACCAGTCCAGAAGCCCGGCTTGTCATCCAACAGATTTCCTGTAAGCTCAAGGCCCTCTATGAAACCATGGAGGACACTTTGCTCATCGTTTCTGCCGATCATGGGCAGGTTGACGTTACAGGATATGTAAAGATGTATGAGGATAAGACCTTACTGGATTTTTTGGAGATTTATCCGTTTATGGAGGCAAGGGCGCCTGCCTTTCGGGTAAAAAAAGGAAAAGAGCAAGCGTTTGAAGCCTATTTCCGCCTCCAGTATGGAGAGGATTTTGTTTTATATTCCTCCGCAGGACTGGTGAACAAGGGGTACTTCGGCGAAAGAGGAGACAAAGCGGATTTGCTGGGAGACTATATTGCGGTGGGCACCTATACCCATAAACAGGCGCTTTTAACACCGAATTCCACCAAGTTCAAGGGACATCACACCTCTTTAACGGAAGAAATGCAGGTACCGCTGATCCTGCTGGGCAAGCAGCCGACGGAAAAATAAATGTCCGGCCGTTTGACGCTAGGGTTTTCCTATTGATTTTCTGGAAATGGTGGTATATAATCAATTTAATTCAATAAGATGGGAGTTGAAAAGATGCGGAATATTTCCTGCTAATTGGGTATGACAAAAAGTAAGCGGCTGCGGCCGCAGTTTTGTCGTGCCTGAAAAGAAGGAAAGCCGCTCTTTTTGATTCTATGCAGTCTGCCGCAAAGGGTAGATTTTGTCATGCTGTCATGGTGGTCGCAAGAGCTGGCTTTCTTGTGATCACTTTTTTTACAGGAGGACAAAATCTTGTCACAAATCAATATCCAACACCTTACCTTTGCCTATGACGGCAGCTATGACAACATTTTTGAGGACGTAAGCTTTCAGTTGGATACCGACTGGAAGCTGGGACTCATTGGACGAAATGGCCGAGGAAAAACTACCCTCCTGCGCCTTTTGCTGGGGGAATATGAGTATCGGGGCGTCATCACCGCTTCTGTGGAGTTTGAGTATTTCCCCTTCCTGGTGGAGAATCCGGAAGCAGACGCTCTCCAAGTAGCGGAGCAAGCTTGTGGGGAGCAGCCCTATTGGAAGCTGGTGCGGGAAATGAACCTGCTGGAACTTTCGGAGGACGTTTTATACCGGCCTTTTTCCACCCTTTCCAACGGGGAACAGACCAAGCTTTTGTTAGCGGCTTTGTTCCTCCGGGAAAACAGCTTTTTGCTCATTGACGAGCCCACCAACCACCTGGACATCCGGGGGCGGGAGGTGGTTTCCCAATACCTGAACCGGAAAAAGGGCTTTATTCTGGTGTCCCATGACCGCACTTTTTTGGATGGCTGCGTGGACCACATTCTCTCTCTGAATCGGGCTGGTATCGAGGTCCAGCAGGGGAATTTTTCTTCCTGGATGCAGAATCGGGCGTATCAGGATCAGTTTGAAATGGCAGAAAACGAGAAGCTGAAAAGCCAGATCGCCCACCTGCAAAAAAGCGCAAAAGAGAAGGCGGCGTGGTCTCACCGGGTGGAAAGCACCAAATACGACACCCGAAATTCCGGCCTTCGTGCGGATAGGGGCTATGTGGGTCATCAGGCGGCTAAGATGATGAAGCGTTCTAAAGCCATTCAGCAAAGGCTGGAAACGGCGGCGGAAGAAAAAGCAAAGCTGCTGAAAAATGTGGAAGAAGTCGAAGACCTGCGCTTGACACAACCCGCCTATCATACGGCGCGGTTTATACAGCTTCGGGAAGTTTCCATCCAGTATGGGGACAAAACCGTGTGCCGGGATGTGAATTTTACCATTGAGCGCGGCGACCGCATTGCCCTCACCGGAAAAAACGGCAGCGGCAAGTCCAGCCTTCTCCGGTTAATCTGCGGGGAGGAGGTCCCCTTTTCCGGAACGCTGGAGCGGGGCAGCCGGTTGACCATCTCTTATGTACCCCAGAATTCCTCTTTTTTGCGGGGGAGCCTGCGGGAATTTGCCCAGGAAAACGGCATTGACGAAAGTTTATTCAAAGCTATTTTGAGAAAGCTGGATTTTTCCAGGCCCCAGTTGGAAAAGGAAATGGAGAGCTTCAGCCAGGGACAGAAAAAGAAGGTGCTGCTGGCGAAAAGCTTGTGTCAGCAGGCACATCTGCTGGTGTGGGACGAGCCGCTGAATTATATTGATGTCCTTTCTCGGATGCAGATAGAAAAGCTGCTTTTGACCTGGAAGCCAACCATCCTGTTTGTAGAACACGACCGCGCCTTTTGCCAGGCGGTTGCCACCAAGAAGGTGCGGCTTTAAAAAATTGTTTGAAGGAGAAAGCTATGATCTATACGGTTACCTTTAATCCCGCGCTGGATTATGTTGTAAAAATGCCCTCGTTTGCGCCGTTGGCCCTGAACCGCACTCGTTCGGAGGAGATTCAGTACGGCGGTAAGGGGATCAATGTGTCGGTTATGCTCCGCCGCTTGGGGGTAGAGAGTGTAGCCCTGGGTTTTTTGGCCGGGTTCACCGGAAAAGAGCTGGAATCCCTGTTGCAGAAAGAGGGCATCGGGACGGATTTTATCTGGCTGGAAAAGGGAACTACCCGCATCAATGTGAAGATCAAGGCAGGGCCTGAGGAGCAGGAGGAGACGGAGATCAACGCCCGTGGCCCCGAGATCGGGGAAACGGCACTGAGCGCCCTGTGGGAACAGCTTTTGTGGCTGGAAAAAGGGGATATGCTGGTGCTTTCCGGC
>CALWIS010000208.1 GCA_944380795.1 uncultured Clostridia bacterium
CTAGAGCCAACAATATTTTGGGTGTGGAATACTGCAAGGCTTTGCTTAGTTGCGAAAGCAGCATCCAACCCAAAACCATTCCGCGCGTCGGCGGGCATCACGACAGCATGGAGGAGGTTTGCCCCAACGCCATTCTTTCTGCCTCCCAGCTGCGGCAGCTTTTGGCCCAGGGCCACTCTCTGGAAGGGTTGATACCAGCGCCCTCCCTGAAAATCATTAGCCGGGAAATGGCGGAAGGACGGTGCCCCGCAGATGTTTCTCAGGTGGAGCGGGCCATACTGGCCAAGCTGCGCACCATGGGGCCGGAGGATTTTGCCGCCCTGCCGGATATCAGCGAAGGGCTGGAAAACCGGCTTTACACCCTTTCCCGCCAAGCGCGGAGCCTAGACGAACTGTACAGCGGAGTCAAATCCAAGCGCTACAGCCATGCCCGCATTCGTCGGCTCATTGCCTGTGCTTTTATGGGCATGACTCCCCCCCTGCCGACGGCTCCCCCCTACGCCCGGGTGCTGGCAGTCAGTGAATATGGAAAGCAAATGCTGGGGGAAGTCTCCCGCTCATCTCTCATCCCCCTTCTCACCCGGCCCAAAGACCTGTTCACCGCTTCTCCGGAAATCGCTTCGGTTTTTGCTGTGGAGCAGCAGGCCACCGATCTGTATGCCCTTTCTCTTCCTACTCCCCCTGCCTGTGGATGGGAATGCCGCCATAAGCTGCAAATCGTCGCGCCTTCAACAAAAAGCACTTGATTTTTTAGTGCTGTTTGTCATATGATATCAAAAGAGCTTTTTTCTAATGTTATAGGATGAGCATTTTAAAAAGTGTTTTGTAGTGTTTTAGGAATACTGATAGAAAGGGATCGTTATGATGGAAATTAAAGAAATTGAATACGGGTCTTTTGGAAAATGTCTGTCTATTTCCAACGGCGTACTAAAGGCCATTGTCACCATTGATGTGGGGCCCCGTATTCTTTCCTTTTCCCGTTGTGATATACCGGACACCTCCAACATCTTTTTTGAAGATCCGGAAAGGAAATACACCGCAAAAGGAAAAAAATTCGACCAAGTCTACGGAGAGGGAAGCTATTACTGTGCCTACGGCGGCCACCGGCTTTGGTTGAGCCCCGAAGATTTTTCCCGCACCTATTATCCGGACAACCGTCCTGTCGTCTACTCTCTCACAGAGGAAGGGGTAACTTTTACCGGTCCCCAGGAGACCCGGGCGGTCCAGACTTCCATGACCCTGTCTATGGGGGAAAACAGCAACAATATGATGGTGATCCACACTGGCACCAATGTTTCTAAGGATATGCAGATGTCCTCCCTCTGGGCCATTACCATGCTGCGCCCCTCTGGTTTTGCCGTCATTCCACAAAACCCAAAAAGGGATGGGAACCTGCTCCTACCCAATCGGCAGGTCATCCTATGGCCTTACACCGATTTGAAAGACCCTCGGATGAATCTTGGAAACCGGTTTTTGACCTTACGGCAGGACCCCAGCGCTCCAGCCTGCTCCCGGCTGAAGATCGGCACCGACTGCCATGAAGGCTGGTGTTTGTATCGCAGCGGTGATTTACTCTTTACGAAGCGGTATCTTCATAACGTAAACGCCATCTATCCGGATGGCGGTGCTTCCTTTGAAGGCTTCATTACCAGCGACTATCTGGAACTGGAAACTTTAAGCCCCTTGTACCGCATCGCCCCGGGAGACCGTGTTCGCCATGTGGAAAGCTTCTCCCTGCTATATGAACCCGCTCAAAACGATCCCGACCCTTCCAATGAGGAGGCTGTGGAAGACTGGATCTCTTCCCTCTCGTTTTAATGATTCCTTAAAGTGAGGTTTTTGCCATGAATGAAAAAGAAATTTCAGAGCTGCGCCGCCGTTTCCGGGCGGACCGCAGTAATATCACCCATATCCACGGCTGTTATGTCAATGAAGCCCGGGAGATTGTTTCGGAGTTTGACCAGTCTTTGGCCATGATGGACGAGGAAGAAACCGAGCGTTTTTTTGCGCTGCTGAAAAAGTGCATCTCCGGTTCTCTGGGGAAAAACCTGATGAATATGGATTTTACCACCCAGCAGGTGGTGGACAGCGACGAACATCGGCTGCTGATGAAACTGCGCAGATCCAAATTGGAGGACCAAGACGCGGTACACGAGATCTTCCAGCGTATCTCGGAGGCGGTATCCCTCAGCTGCCATTATTTGATCTTGCTGGCCTATGACACCTATGACGTCTATTTTTCCGCCAAGGACGGCCAACGCATGGATGATGCCTCCTCGGAGGTGTATTCCTACATCCTCTGTGGGGTGTATCCCATTAAGATGACCAAACCGGCCCTCAGCTTTTTCGTTTCGGAAAATGAATTCCACAATCTTTCGGTGGACCGGCTCATCTGCCCGCCGGAAATGGCTTTCCTCTTCCCCGCCTTTGACGACCGATGCGCCAACCTGTACAGCTCTCTGTATTACACCAAAAACCCGGCAGAGACGCACCCGGAATTTATCGAAGCGGTTTTTCACCGGGAAGCCCCTATGTCTGCCCAAGAACAAAAGGAAACCTTCCGCTCCATCCTCTGTGATTCCCTCTCGGAAGAATGCAGTCTGGATGTCATCAAGAACGTACATACCCAGCTGCGGGAAATGGAGGAGGAACATAAGGCCAAAAAGGAACCGGAACCCCTTATGCTCTCCCGCTCCAATGTCGCCCAGGTGCTGCAAAACTGCGGAGTAGATCAGGAGCATATTACCGCCTTTGAGGAAAAATACACCGAGGACTTTGGAGAGGACACCGACGTAAGTCCCCGGAATCTGGTGGATCTCCGGCAACTGGAAGTGCGCACCCCCAATGTGGTGATTCGGGTGGACCCGGACCGCAGCGACCTCATTGAGACCCGCGTTATTGATGGGGTGAAATACCTCTTGATTCGTGCCGACGAAGGTGTGGAGGTAAATGGCGCCAGTATCTGTATCTCCCAGCCCCAAGAGCCTTGATATTGGTTCTAATAAAAAAGATCGCCATGGCAAGAAAGCCTGTGGCGATCTTTTTTATTACAGAATCAATCGGTTACAACGCCTTTTTGCAGCAGGATATTGGCATATAACGCACTTTCACCGGTAGCGATGATGGCATACGCCTTTTTGGCTTCCTCATAAAAAGCAAAGCGTTCGATCTGCCCGATGGCCTTTTCCTTTCTGTCGTCAAAACGGGAAACAATCTCTTGATAAACATCCCAGATGGGGGTTTCTACCGTATCTCCAGGCATAACCTGCATCAGATTTACCGGATGTTCCACATAGGTATCCAGAGGGAACAGTTCCAGAATGGCCTCTAAAATCTCCGGGATACCGTGGCCGTCCATACGGATGACAATGGCGTTTTTCCCCATGGATTCCGCGGGAAAATTACCGTCTGCAATGACGATGCGGTCGCTGTGCCCCATTTCACACAAAACTTTTAGCAGCTCTGGAGAGAGAATTTTGGGAATCTTTTTCAGCATACAAACAACTCCTTGATATCATCGGGTAATCGTGCCGTTTATGTCCCACAGGTCTTCCCAATCGGAAGCTCCCGGCCACAGAAACACCTGTCCCTTAATCAGGCGGCAATCCTTATCCGCTTTGCGGATACATTCCATTTCTTGCGGGGTAAGGGGATCACTGGCAGCACAGCTCAAATTGGACTGATATTGTGGCAGCTTGACAGAGAATGGGATGGGCACTACGCCGCGCTGCACAGCCCATTTCAGGCACACCACGGCAGGATGTACGCCGTGGGCCTTAGCGATGTCTACGATTTCTTCCATCTGGGTGTCCGCCACATCGCTTTCCGTGCGGTCCCGCTCTGGGCGGGAAGGAGAACCGATAGGGCAATACCCCACCGGAAGAATATGGTGCCGGACGGCATAGTCGAATAGCTCCGGCTGCTGGAAGCCAGGATGGCACTCCATTTCCAGTGCCGCCGGCTGGATACGGCACAACGGGAGCACCGCTTCCAGTTTAGGGATGGTCATATTGGACATTCCAATATACCGCACCAACCCCTTATCCACCAATTCCTCGCACTGCCGCCAAGTAGCCATAAACTCATCTACGGAGAAAGGCTTGGAATCCGGGTTGCGGGAATCGCCGCTGCATCCCGGGGCATGATAATTGGGAAACGGCCAGTGGACAAAATACAAGTCGATATAAGTAAGGCGCAGGTCTTGCAGGCTCTTCTGGCAGGATTCCAGCACCTTTCCTGGACCGTGCATATCATTCCACACCTTAGAGGTAATAAACAGCTCCTTTCGGGTCACTGTTCCTTCTTGGATAACGGTTTCCAAAGAGTTTCCGATCTGCTCCTCGTTTTGATACACTGCCGCGCAATCGATCAACCGGTAGCCATAACGGATAGCGCCGCATACAGCATGAGATATCTCCTCCGAGCCGTATTTATCGGAACCAAATGTGCCCAACCCCACCGGCGGAATCTCCTCACCGGTATACAGCTTCCGTTTGGGCAGAGTGGATAGATCCAGCTTTTCACACATAATAAGCCCTCCTCAATCAAATACTACAGCCACCTTGCCGCAGTTGCCCTCTGCCATCAGCCGGTAGGCTTCGTCTGCCTTTTCCAACGGGAATTCATGGGTAATCAGCTCCTCGGGATGGATGCCCCAGCGCACCAAACGCTCCACCAGTTCTTCCATACGCCACAGGGAGGTGACCCAGGAACCGTAAATGGTCTTTTGCCCATGGATGATATCTGGGCTAGGAGTAAAGGTGCAGGTGCCGCCCTCCCCCACAAAGGCGATCTTTCCCCAGGCACGGGTGGCACGAATGGCCAGTTGGCGTCCGGCATCGCTGGCACTGGCATCAATGGCACGCTCTACGCCGTGGCCGCCGGTGGCCTGGAAAATCTTGTCCAGTGTATCGTCGCCAGGCTTAAACACCTGATCCACCAGCCCCAGCTTTTGGGCAAGGTCAATACGGTAGTCGTTCATTTCTACACCGATGAGCTGGTTAGCGCCCATGGCTTTAGCCAGCATCAGCGCTGCCAAGCCCACCGGTCCCAAACCTGTGACCAATACGGCATCGTTGCCGCAGATACCGATCTTCTCGATGGCCTCATATACGGTGCCAAAACCGCAGGCCACCTGCGCGCCGTCCTTATAAGTCAGTTCTTCGGGTAAAAGGATCAGGTCTTTCTCTTCTGCCAGGATATAGGGGGCCATGCCGCCATTTCGCTGCCATCCATAGGCGCGACGATAGGGGCTGGAGCAGGAAATATAATATCCTCGGCGGCAATCATTGCACACGCCGCAGCCGGAAATATGATACACGATAACCCGGTCGCCCTTTTTTAAACGGCGCAGTCCCTCGCCTTCTTCCACGATGACGCCACAGGGCTCATGGCCTGCGATCATCCCGGGAATGTAGCCCTCCGGACCTTTGCCCACATGTTCCCGATAGATACAGCGGATGTCGCTGCCGCAAATCGTGGTAGCTTTGGTCTGGATCAAGACCTCCCCATGGCCTGGCTTTGGGATTTCAAAATCCCGCAGTTCTACCGTGCTGTTCCCAGGAAGGATCGCGCCTTTCATCATTGCCATTTTCATACAACCTTCTTTCCCGTCCTTGTTTTCTGTGACTGCCTGTACAGCCATTTCTGTCTTCATTATATCGATATTCGCAGGAAATATAATAGAGATTCCTGACAGCCTTTTACAGGGCATGTCGCATTTTCGCAGGTTATCTCACTTTTTAGTTGACTCCCCCTTAAAAAATCGCTACACTGAAGAAAAAGGAGACTGAAGAAAAAGGAGGCGGTAGGATGGCAGATGATAAGACCAGCTATTCCGATTTGGACATTCGGTTTTCTGTGGGGGAAACAGGATTCCATGCGCTGAATATCATTTATGAACGTCTGGAACGAAATATTCCGGGCCACAGCCATGGCCCTGGCTGCTATGAGATTCACTATATTGCAGCAGGGCACGGCCGTGTGATTTTACAAGGGCAGGCCCACTCTCTTTCCCCCGGCTCTCTATATGTAACCGGACCAGGGGTGGAACATGCCCAGCTCTCCGACAAAAATGACCCTATGTGCGAATACTGTGTGTATCTTCGAGTCTCAGGGAAAAACGCCCGGGAGACCCATGACCCCACCTCCGTGGCCCAGCGATTCCTGCAAAACCACCTGTGGCTGGGGCAGGACAGCCAAAATGTTCGGCTTCTTCTTAAAGATCTATTTGATGAATTTCGATGCCAGCATACAGGCTATATGATCCAGATCCAGGCTCTGCTTCAGCAGCTTCCGGTAAAATTGGTACGGTGCTATGAACAGGGAAAAACTTCTGCCCATCACTTTTCCCCTTCCAATCTAATGGACAGCAATACCGTTATCATTGAGGAATATTTCCTTTATGAATATCAAATCTGCACACTGGAAGGCCTTGCTACCCGTTTGGGCCTTTCTTCCCGACAGACAGAGCGGCTCTTGAAAAAACAGTATGATATGACCTTTGTGGAAAAACGCACCCAAGCGCGGATGTCGGCAGCCTCTGTCCTGCTGTTGGAGACCACCTCCTCCATTACCGATATTGCCGCTGAACTGGGGTATTCTTCTGTAGAGCATTTTGCCAATGCTTTCCGCCGCTTTTATGGTAAGAGCGCCAGAGAATACCGAAAAAAAGCAAAAACCGGAAGCGCCTAAAAAACACAAGGCGCTCCCGGTTTTTTATTTGAAATAGGGTCAGCTATTTTTATCCACCTGATGGAAGGTTTTCAGATTGCCGGTTTTTTGGCTGCGTTTAGCAAGTTCTGCTTCCACCTCTTCCAAGGTGATGCCTTCGTTGACCATCAGCACCATCAGGTGATACAGCAGGTCGGAGATCTCCAGCACAGTTTCACTGTTATCGCCGTTTTTGGCGGCAATGATTACCTCGCTGCACTCTTCCCCGCACTTCTTTAAAATTTTATCCAGCCCTTTTTCAAAAAGATAGCAGGTATAGGAGCCCTCCTGCTTCTCTTCCTTGCGGCTGACAACGGTTTCGTACAAAGCCTGCAATGCGTTATTCATGGGAATCCATCCTTTCTTACTGGTTCCAGATATTCTTAAAGAAACAGCTGTGGGAGCCGGTATGACAGGCGTTTCCGGTTTGGATCACCTTGACCACCAGCGCGTCATCGTCACAGTCTGCGTAAAGGGAGACCACCTTCTGTACATGGCCGGAGGTAGCGCCCTTATTCCACAGCGTCTGACGGCTGCGGCTGTAAAACCAGGTATACCCGGTGGAGAAAGTACGCTTTAAGG
>CALWIS010000209.1 GCA_944380795.1 uncultured Clostridia bacterium
CTGTACGACGATCCCTGTTTGCCCCACCAGACGTCCGGAATTGGTATCCACCTTCCGGAATTTCATCACGCGGTTTACCAGAGGACGGGTGGCGATCAAACAGATCAGGGTAACCACTGCGCCAATGAGCACCTGAATCCATTCCCCTGCTCCGCAGAAGCCAGAAATCAGGCCGGCCAAACCGCCGGGCACAAACCAGATGGAAATCAACTGGGCGGTCAAGCCTTCGATCACCAGCGCCAGGAAAATCACCGCAAGCCAGATATAGATCATGTATTCAGCCATCTCGTCTCACCTCCTGTCAGGCTGTTCGCTTGTGGATTGCTTTCATCATACCATAAATACCTAAAAAAGGAAAAGGGCAAATTTTTTCAAAAAACCCGGATTTTGCCTTTTTTTAAAAAATTTCAGCAAAGGGGTTCCCCGCTCTCATTCCCGGTCTTTCGGGCGAAATCCTGCGTCTGCTTTTGTGAAAAAAATCACATATTACAATATTGTAATAAATTTCAAAAATTCATCCGTTTTGTTTTATGCAATATTTACCATTCCTTTTTGCGATAAATGGATACACAGAGGAAATAAGAACCGATAAAGGCCAGCACAGGAGTCACCACTGCCAAAGTTAAAAGTAAGGTAAAACGCGCTGAAAACCATTCTTTCACCGCTTCCAGAGGCAGGCCAACCGTTTGCCCCGCCCATATCAGCCCTACCACCACAATGGCTACGCCGAAAAATAGGAAACGCCCAGAATTGGTGCCAAACCTGTACAAAAGCGGAAATTCTACCGCCGCCAAGAACAAAGCTGCTGCTGCCAATCCGCCGGCAATGCACAGGGGTTCCATAAAATTTGCAGTAGCCATAATTTCCCGAATGCAAAATACCAGAAATACCGCCATTCCAGCCACAGTGCCGCAAAGGCTCATGAGATATTTGGAAAGCACCGCCTGATAGGGGGTAATGGGAAGGGCCTTTTCCATCCGAAGCCAATGAGCCTGTTCATCAGCAGAGAGAGTAAAGACCTGCATAATAACAATCATGATAAAAAAGTAGCTTCCCACTGCCGTGCCAATGCCTTCCCCGTTGTTTTGGGAAAAGGAAAGCACGGCAAACACCACAGCAAACAGGGCGAATGCCCGGAGCGCCTTGGTTAACAATAGAAAATCCTTACGAAGTAACCCTGTCATAGAGAATCCATCCTTTCTCTTATCTTTCCTTACGGCGATAAATGTGGGTAGACAGCAACCAAGAAAGCACCGTGAGTCCTACGGTTCCCACTATAAGCAAATAACTAATGGGTGCGCTGAAAATCGGGGAGAAAAAATTCGAATCTCCCCATCCCCACCAGCGGATTCCCACAATCACGACACATGCCGCGGCTCCCAACAAAAGAAAAACAGGGATTCCTACCCGCTTTCCAAAACGATACAGCACCGGAATTTGCAGGGAGAGAGACACACAACAAGCCGCCAACACCACCGCGACCGATGGAAAAGCCAGCCACCAGCTCTTTCCCACGTTCATTTTTTCCACCACCGAGCAGAGCAGAAATATCGCTCCTCCTACCAGCAGAAAAAGCAGGGCTGCCACATATTTTTCCAATACAATCTGGTATGCAGAAACTGGTAGGGATTCCTCCATTTTCCTCCAACTTTTGGCGTCATCGTCCACGGTAATCAAATCGGATTGGATGACAAGCATACTGGCGAACAGATATGCCCCGAAAATCAGGTCTACTCTTTCCCGACGGATTGCCGGCAGCGCTGCAATAAGAAGAAACAGCAGGGAAGTTTTGTACCTTTTAGCGATTAAAAGGAGATCTTTCCGAAGCAGTCCTATCATGAACGCTCCCTCCCCTTCACGTTGCCCTTGGCATAGAGAAGCATAATATCCTCCAACCCTGCCTGATCGATAACGCAGCCCGGATATTTCCGCCGTACCGCCTCCCGATTTTCGGTGAGGGCCTGCACTTCAAAGGCGTTTTCCCGCCACGCCACAAAGTCGGATGTATCCATTTTGGTAAACTCGCTTTTTCCACATTTCACAACGCCGTATTCATACAACAGCGTATCTTTGGAGCGCACAAACTGTAATTTCCCCTTATGAAGGTAGGCCACATAATCGGCGATTTTTTCCAAATCCTCAGTAATATGGCTGGAAAACAGCACGGAATGCGCCTCGTCCGACACAAACTCCTGCAACAATTCCAACACATCATCCCGCACCACCGGGTCCAGCCCACTGGTAGCCTCATCCATAAGCAAAAGCTTGGGACTGTGGCTAATGGCGGCGGCGATGGAAAGCTTCATCTTCATGCCCCGGGAAAACTCCTTGATCTTTTTCTTCATGGGAAGCTGTAGCATAGTACAGTATTTTAAAAACGCTGCGGAATTCCAGTTCCGATAGATTCCCCGGAAGATGGTGTCCAGATTTTTTGGGGTCATGGATTCGTGAAAACAACACTCGTCGAATACTGCGCCCACATCTTGCCGAATATTCGCTTCATTGCCGTCCAGCGGTTTTCCAAAAACGGTAACCGTTCCCCCATCCCGGCGGAGAGCGCCCAAAATCAGTCGTAGGGTAGTGGTCTTTCCCGCCCCATTTTCCCCAATTAGGCCCATGATTACCCCACCGGGCAATGCACGATTTAGGGGCTGCAATGTAAAGGTATCAAAGCGGCGGGTTACCCCCTCCAGCCTGAGAATCGTATCCATATGGTTTCCTTTCCGCCGGACCTCCCGGCTTATCCTTCGTTGTACAGGATTTCCAGCATTTCCCGAAGTTCATCCAGGCTCAGGCTGCACCGCCGAGCAGCTTCCGCTGCCTGCTGCAAAAAGCCTTCCACCTGCCGCAGCTGCTCTTCCCGGAGAAATTCGGTGTTTTTCTCCGAAACGAAACAACCTTTTCCAGGCACCGTCTCAATAAAACCATCCCGTTCCAGTTCTTCATACGCACGCTTGGTGGTAATCAGGCTGATGCGCAGTTCTTTGGCCAGCATCCGCATAGAGGGCAGGGCGTCCCCTGCTTTTAGCTCTCCTTGCAGGATTTGGTCCTTGATCTGCCGGGTGATCTGCTCATAGATGGGGCTGGAGCTGCTGTTACTGATAATGATATCCATGGAGCACCCCACAGTTAACTGTTATTATCATCTATATACAGTATATACAAGATATACACAGTTGTCAATAGGAAACCAATTTATTTTTGCAGAAAATAAAAAACCTGACGTCAAAACGTCAGGTTTTTTACTGGCGGAGAGGATGCGACTCGAACGCACAATGCCTTGCGGCACACCACATTTCCAATGTGGCTCCTTACCATTAGAATACCTCTCCATCTTCACTTGTCTGTCACCTCACCGGCAACGTATGTTATTATACCGGATGTCCCACGAAAAATCAAGAGAAAAATCAAAAAAAACCTCTTTTCTTTATTTGTGCTGTATTATTCTAACTTTAATCTATTATTTTATATCTTTTGCACTTATACTGGATAAAAAAACGGCAGAGGAAAACTCCTCTGCCGCTCCCTATTCCGGTATCGAATCTATTAGGGTCTTTCCTTTACGTCTGCGGCCAGAATCTCGTCTTTCCGGGCCAGCAGGTCATCCCCAAACAGGGCCTCTTCCAGCTTATCCACTCCAACACGGTCGATGGCAGCGCCCAAACGCTCCTTCTGGTAGGCATTCTCCTTAAACCACAGCATGGTCTTTTCCAAGATGGGGAAAATCTCTTCGCGGCTTACCAGACGGGACAGGGCGGTTCCCATACGGGTCTTTTTGCCCCAAGTGCCGCCCACAAAAATGCGGTACTTTACTTCATCGTGAGGGGCAACGGCGCCAAAGGGACATTTACCGGAGCTGCACACACCGCATGCGGTGCACACATTGGGGTCAATCTCCATGCGGGTTCCTTTGAGCTTGGCAGCTTTGGCGGGGCAGGACTTCTCCACCATGCACACCTTACATCCGCGGCACTTCTCCGGGTCGTAATGGGGCTCCCGATGGCCTTCAATGCCAAAATCGTTGAGGCTGGGCTTGATACAGCTGTTAGGGCATCCACCCACAGCGATCTTAAACTTATGAGGCAGCTTGACATCCTGCCAGCCCAGAAAATACTTTTCGTGAATCTCCTGTGCCAGAGCCTGGGTATCATAGTTGCCATACACGCAGGTGGTTCCCTTGCAGGCAGTAACAGGGCGGATCTTGGCGCCGGTGCCGCCGAACAGTAAGCCTTCTTCTGCTACGAACTCTTTGGCAGCCTCGATGTTCTCATAGGAGATGCCGGGCAGCTCCAATGTCATACGGCTGGTAAGAGTAACGGTACCATTTCCAAATTTTTCCGCACATTCCGCGGCCTTTTGCAGCTGGGCTGCGGTAATCTTGCCATTACCAGTCAGGATGCGCCCCGAGAACTCTTCGGTTCCCCGGTTCCACAAAAATCCCATGCCTTTTACTCTGGCAATGTCTGCCTGCTTGATCTTTGCCATTGTCCATCAACCTCTTTCCTGAATTTTCCTGTTTCAGAACTCGTTGTTTTTATTTTACCATTTGATTTTTTGTTTGTACACTATTAAAATAGAATGAAAGTGATAGCTTATTACCTATTATAAAGCACAAATACAAAGGAATGAACATTATGACCCTGCGTGATCTGGAAGTTTTTCTAGCGGTATACGAGCATAATAGTATGCGAAAAGCCGCCGAAGCCCTGTATATTTCCCAGCCCTCTGTAAGCGGTGTTATCCGCGGAATCGAGGAGGAATATCAGGTACGGCTGTTCGAGCGATTAAACCACCGGCTCCACATCACCCCTGAAGGTGAGGCCTTGGCAAGCCGTGCGCGCCGCCTGCTCTCTCAATTTCAGGAACTGGAGCATTCCTTAAAAGCCAGTGCTGAACACGACTCCCTCCGCATTGGCGCCACTCTTACGGTGGGAACCTGCGTCCTGCCCGGTATCCTAAAGCCTATGAAGGGTCCGCACACTTGGGTACTGGTGGAGAATACCCGCGCAATAGAAGCCCGCCTGGTAAAAGGAGAGCTAGATATCGGCTTTGTAGAAGGGGAAATTCAGCATCCAGACCTGGAGATCTCCCCCATTATGGAAGATCCCCTCATTGCGGTGTGCAACCAACCCAACAAGGGGGCCCTTTCTCTGGCAGAGCTGTGCCAAAAATATCCTCTGTTAATGCGGGAACCAGGAAGCGGTACTCGGTCCATGCTGGAGGAAGCTCTCACCCAACGCGGGGTGCCCTGGCAGGAAGGGTGGGTGTGCAGCAACACCCAAGCCCTTTTACGGGCGGCAGAAGCGGGGCTAGGGGTCACCGTCATCAGCCGTCTGCTGGCCCAGGATGCCTTGTCGGCTGGGCGGCTGTTTGAGATTCCCCTTTCTGATTGTCAGCTGGAACGGTCTTTCCGGCTGGTGTGGCACAAAGACAAGTTCCAGGGTCCGGCTTTTCAAAGCTTTTGTGCCCTTTGCCGAGAATATGCACAGGGAATATAAAAAGGAGGGTCAAAAGACCCTCCTTTTCAAAAATATGGATTATTCCAGTTCAAAGGCACCAGTATACAAGCTATAGTAGCGTCCCTTTTGCCGGATCAAGTCATCGTGGCTGCCGCGCTCGATAATGT
>CALWIS010000210.1 GCA_944380795.1 uncultured Clostridia bacterium
GGAGATCATATAATCTTCCTGCATGATCAAAATCCTTTTCTATAAAATCACAGAGACGTGCACGCCTTATTTCAGTGCGTCTGTAAGGGCGGCCTGCTACAGGTTTGTGCGTTCCTATACACTCGCAGAGGTATTATAGCTTTCTTCCAAGGGACGCCATGCCTTTCTTCTGCGGGAAGAAGGGGCAAATAAAAGGAAGGGCAAAGAAGGCGCCAACGATGCAGCCTGCGGTTCTGAAAAAAGCCTGTTTTTGCGGCCTGCCGCAAAATGGCCTTTCCTTAAAAGGCCAAGGGCTTTTTTGTGGAACAGCGAAGCTGTTCTGGTTTCTTTGGAATCCTCCACAATTTTTTCCGATGCAGGAAAGCTTACTTGAACTGCCCCGGCAGGAAAGGCCTGCGGCCTTTAGCCGTAACAGTTCAGTTAGATATTTCAAATTTGCATTTAGCTGGCTGAGAACGGAACGCTAATATACCCACTGAGGAAGAATCGAGCGAAACTTCTTTCTCGCCAGGCCTTACCGGCCTGCACGCCATTGAACGCGCAGCGTTCACTCTGGCGAGCACGGAGCAAGTTGGGGGTCAAGGGGGCGAAGCCCCTTGCGAATCTTTGGTTCCTTTCTTTTCGCAAGAAAGGAACAGCCCGTCGCGGCTTGAGCGACAAACTAATTATTCGATGAATTCATATTAAAAGCAACCAAGCTTTGCAAAACGTCAGCGTGTTTTCCCGGATGCCCAATCCTCAGTATTTATCAATATCTACGTGGGAAACTTCGCCCTGCACGTCCTGCCCCAGAAAAATCCCCGCTACGCCCGAGAACCCCTCTGTGCGGTCACTGACATAAAAATGACGCTGGCCTTCTTCTTGCCGGTCGGCAAGAAGATTTTTCTCCGCCAGAAGCGCCACACAGAACCGTGCCGCCTCCCGGCCGCTGTTAATGAGTGTTACTCCCTCGCCCATCACCTCTGCAATCACCGGGGCAATAATGGGATAATGGGTGCATCCCAAAATCAATGTGTCTACTCCCGCCTCTTTCATGGGGGCCAGATACCGCTCTACCGTTAGCCGCGTGATGGGGTCCCCCGGCTGCACAAAGCCGCTCTCTACCAGCGGCACAAACAGCGGGCAATCCTGCCCATACACCTGCAAATCAGGGTTAATGGCCGCCAACTCTCGCTGATACGACCCGCTGCGGATGGTGGCCGTGGTGCCCAGCACGCCGATTTTCCCGTTGCGTGTGGCGGTGGCCGCCTCCCGCGCCGTGGGACGGAGCACCCCCACAAAGGGCACGTTCAGGGTGTCGCTCAACAGCTCCCCCTTGGGCCCGGCTACGGAACTCACCGTGCCGCAGGCAGCCAAAATCATCTTCACATCCTTGGACTGCAAAAACGCCATGTCTTGCCGGGCATATTTTACAATGGTTTCCCGGCTGCGGGTGCCATAGGGCACGCGCCCGGTGTCCCCAAAATAGACGATGTCTTCATGGGGCAGCAGGGCCGAAAGGGCTTTAAACGCGGTAAGCCCTCCCAAGCCGGAATCAAAAACGCCGATGGGGCGGTTATCCATGTTGCAACCTTTCCTTTCTGCCGGCAGGCTTACGCCTGCACACCCGCCGCCTTCATGGCGCAGTCAATGAGTTTTTCCATCAGTTCTTTGCCGGGAACCCCACAGGCCTCCCACAGCTTGGGATACATACTGATGGAAGTAAAGCCCGGCAGGGTGTTCAGTTCGTTGAGCAGCACCTTGCCGTCGGACTTACGCACAAAGAAGTCCACCCGGGCAAGGCCCTTGCAGCCCAGCAGCCGGTAGGCACGCACAGCGGTTTTTCGGATCTCTTCGGCAGTCTCCTCGGGGATACGAGCCGGGATATACAACTGAGAGGTGCCATTCTTATATTTATCATCGTAGTCGTAGAATTCCGCAGAAGCGCCGATCTCGCCCACGATGGAGGCCTCAGGATACTCGTTGCCCAGTACGGCACACTCCACCTCCTGGCCTACGATGCCCTCTTCCACCACGATCTTGCTGTCTTCATGGGCAGCCTTGCGGACAGCTTCATCCAGTTCTTCCATACAGCTGACCTTGCTCACGCCTACAGAGGAACCGGCGTTGGCGGGCTTTACGAACACGGGGAAATCCAGCCGCTGGACGATCTTGTTTTTGATCACGTCTGCGGCAGCCTCATAGCGGTGGGCGAAGAACCACAGGTAATGGGCCTGCTCGATGCCCATGTTGGTGAGCAGGGAATGAGCCACTGCCTTATCCATGCACACCGCGGAGGAAAGGGTGTCGCAGCCCACATAGGGAATGCCGCTGAGGGCAAACAGCCCCTGCATGGTGCCATCCTCGCCGTTTTTGCCGTGGAGCACCGGGATAATCACATCCACCGGCAGCACCTGATTTTCACCGGGTACCACGATACCGCGGGTCACACGGTCGGGGCTGAGAAAGGCGGGCTTGCAGCCAGGGTCTTTTTCCCAGCTGCCGTCCGGCAGGGCGTCAATAGGGCCGGGATATAATAGCCATCGGCCCTCTTTGGTGATACCCAGCATGATCACATTATATTTCTCTCCGTCCAGCTGGCGGAGGATATAGCTGGCAGACATCAGCGATACCTCATGTTCAGAGGAACATCCGCCAAACAACACAGCAACATTCTTTTTCATAAGAAGAAACCACAACCTTTCCTTGTCTAAATGGTCGCTTTTCTGAAATTTAATCATACCACACCCGCGCCGCCGGCGCAACTGACAGAACGGCGAAAACCGGCAGACATATCCCTTTTTTTCTGACGAAGCCGTGGGAAATCTCCCTTTGCTTGCTTTCCTATCGGTGAAGGCGTATAATCAATGCCAGAAGTCTGGACAATGGAACGAGAGAAGGGGCGTTGGGAGTTATGAAAATTTCCGCGTTTATTGACCGGAAACTGCTAAAATTTATAATCGTGGGAGTCATCAACACACTGGTGGGAATGGCCATCATGCTGGGGCTTTATAACTGGGCGGGATGCTCTTATTGGTTTTCCTCGGCAGCAAACTACATCCTCACCAGTATCCTCAGCTATTTTCTCAATAAATATTTTACGTTCCAAAACCGGGAAAAATCTCTGGGGCAAGTGATACGGTTTATCCTTAATATCGCGATTTGCTATCTGGTGGCCTATGGTATCGCCAAGCCCCTTACCTTTGCTGTTCTGGCTGGGCTGGGGGAACAGTTGCAAACCAATATTGCTATGCTGGTGGGTATGTGCCTGTTCACTGGGCTGAATTATATCGGGCAGCGGATGTTTGCGTTTAAAGAAAGCGGTACCACAGAAAAATAGGGCTCCTGTTTTTTCCCGGTTTATGTAGTGACAAAGCCGCCAAAGTGTTGTATAATACAGTATACCTCTGAAAAATCGCGGCTTTGCGCCGCTTTAGGAATCAATAATATGGAGTGATCATTTTGGATTTTAAGGCCTTTGACCTGATTGTTGAAAAGCTGACCCCCGCCCTTCTGGCTCAGGAATTTGAGGCTCCTACGCCCTATGAAGTAGAAAATGGAAAAGCCATGGTCTTTCTCTCTGGAAATCTGGCCTACGGCGTGTTCTATGATGTAAAAACCAAGCGCTTTGATTTGAAAAGCACCACGATGGAGGAAGGGAAAGACCCCAAATGGCGCAGCCTTTCCACTTTTATGTATGACCCGGAGGAAGATACCACCAGTGACGCAGAATCGATTGCCAACGATTTTCTGGAGACGGTGGAGGGTCCCAAGCGGGTGGAACTGGTGCGTCAGAACAAAAAGCGCACCAAAAAGGATGACGGCACTCTCAATGCTGATCCGCAATTTCTGTTCAACCGTTTGATGGGCGTATTCCCGGAACTGCGGGAAGAAATGGCCGAAGAACGCATCCATTATGGACGCATCCGCTTCTTTACCTTTGCCAAGGAAAAAATCGCACCTAAGGTGGAAAACCTAGCCCTTCATTACGCTGACAGCGAACCCTTTGAAAAAATGTGCACCGTTCTCAACGATATGTATGCTAACGCGGATATGGATGCCCGCTCCATTATCACCATGGCCATCCTGAATGGTATTGATGACCAGGCGTTTGCCAATATCAAAGAAAAACTCAGCGAGGATCTTGGTAAGGTCTATAAATTTGGGCGTGGCTTCCGCGGCAAAAAAGTAAAACCTGAGAAAAAGAAAAAAAGCAAAAAGGTTGTGGCACGCAGCCTGAACGAGATGAAATAAAAAATAAACCCTCGTCTTCGATACCGGAAAACCAGTTTCGCAGACGAGGGCTTTTTTATTTTTTATATAGCTGTTTCTCCTTTTTTCTGGAAAAACAGCTTTTCTCCTGCCCAGCACGTCAACAATCCTATCAAGGTACCCAATGCTGCTCCCGCCAGCACATCGGTAGGATAGTGGACAAAGAGGAACATACGGGAAAAAGCAATGAGAAACGCTAAAATAAAGGCCGGTATTCCAAAGGCCTTGCGGCATTTCAGCAGCACTACCGCCGCCGCAAAGGAGGAAGCACTGTGTCCCGAAGGGAAAGAGTAAGAATCGGGACGATGGATCAGCAGTTCCATGTCTGGAAAGAGAGTGCAGGGCCGCGGCCGAGCAATCACATTTTTCAATACGACCTCCCCTGCCAATGTGGTAATGAGCAGAGCAGCCAACACCAAAACGCCCCATTTTCGGTACTTCTTAAAGAAAAGCAAAACAACTGCAGCTGCGATCCAAACCAGCCCTTTATCCCCTAAAAAAGTGATGGCAGGGAACAGCCAATCGGTAAAGGCACATCGCAGGTTTTCCTGCATCCACAAAAGGATCGAAATTTCCACCTACCCATTTCCTCCTATTTTTTCTTTTTATTATACGGTATTTTTTCCTTTTCTTCATCACAGATTCGTAAACATTTCCTTAGTACGCATACCAGCCATTTTTGCCGCATATGGTGCTTTGAACGGAATTCCGGGAAAGGCGTGATAGGAAATGGATTGGCATACAATGAAAAAAGAAGAGGTGCTGCACCGGCTGCAAACCGATAGTCGTCTAGGCCTTTCAGAAGATCAGGCGCGAAGCCGTTTGATGAAATACGGTCCGAACCGCCTGGCGGAAAAAAAGAAGCAGGGGGTCCTGCTCCGGTTTTTTGCCCAGTTCCGGGATTTTATGGTGCTGGTGCTGCTAGGGGCTGCCGCCATCTCTTTTGCCACCTCCTGGGTACAGGGAGACCGGGAATATATCGACTCTATTATCATTCTGGCCATTGTCATTGTCAACGCTATTACCGGCGTGATTCAAGAAAGCCGGGCAGAAAAGGCGATTGAAGCGCTGCAAAAGCTGTCAGCTCCCCATGCTCGGGCTGTACGAGGCGGTCGGGTCGTCCATCTCCCCAGTGAAGAACTAGTACCTGGCGATCTGGTGTTGCTGGAAACCGGCGATTTTGTCCCGGCAGACATCCGGATTTTGGAATCGGGAAGCTGTCGGGCGGAGGAATCCATCCTCACTGGGGAATCTGTCCCCTCCGCCAAAGAGGGAAATATGGTGTGCTCCCGTGAGGCCCCGGTGGGCGACCGAAAAAATATGCTGTTCAGCGGCACAAGCATCGCCGACGGCCATGCAGCAGGTATTGTCACCGAAACCGGTATGCACACCCAAATGGGGCGTATTGCCGGGATGATCTCACAGGAAAGCGCTCCTGAAACTCCCTTGCAAAAGCGGCTGGCCCGCACCGGCAAGGTATTGGGGCTTGCCGCGCTGGGAATCTGCGCTTTTATCTTTGTACTGGGCCTGTTTCAACAAGTGGCCCCTTTAGAAATGTTTATGATCTCCGTCAGCCTGGCTGTGGCGGCTATTCCCGAGGGCTTACCTGCTGTAGTGACCATCGTACTGGCTATGGGGGTGCGGCGTATGGCAGGAAAGCGGGCCATCATCCGCCGCCTGCCTGCAGTGGAGACCCTTGGCAGTGCCAGCGTCATCTGCTCGGATAAAACCGGCACCCTCACCTGCAATCGTATGACCGTGACCCGGGTATGGGACGGAAAAACTTTTGTCCCTCCTACCTCTCCCTCTGCCCGAGAATCACTGGAACTGGCTTCTTTATGCACCAACTGCCGGGAACAGGGAGGAAAAGTGCTGGGAGAGCCTACGGAAGCCGCTTTGGTATCTGCCTGTCCCACACCCAAAGAATCTTTAGACGCCCGCCATCCCCGGGTCGAGGAGATCCCTTTTTCCTCTTCCCGAAAGCGTATGGCCACTGTACACCGTTTACCCCAAGGTGGTTTCCGTGTGATCGTAAAGGGCGCGCCGGATATGTTAGCCGGACTGTGCAGTCGTATCCGGCAGGAAGGGCGGGATCTTCCTCTCACTGCCGGGGAAAAGGCAAAACTCCTGCGCCAAAACGAAGCTATGGCTTCTCAGGCCCTGCGTGTACTGGGAGTAGCCTTCCGGGACATGACACGTCTTCCGGAGAACCGGGCTGATTTGGAAAAAAACCTCACCTTCTGTGGACTCATCGGCATGATAGATCCACCACGCCCGGAAGCGGAAAAAGCGGTGAGACTATGCCGCCAAGCGGGGATACGCCCCGTGATGATTACTGGTGACCACGCCGCCACAGCAGCGGCGATTGCGGGGCAGTTGGGAATTTTACAAAAAGGCGGAAAACTCCTCACCGGAAAAGAGCTGGATGCAATGGACGCCCGCACACTGCAAAAAGAGGTACCAAAGTGTGATGTTTTTGCTCGTGTTTCTCCGGAACATAAAGTGAAAATTGTGCGTGCCCTGCAAAATTCCGGCGAAGTAGTCGCTATGACCGGCGACGGAGTCAACGATGCTCCGGCCCTGCGTGCCGCAGATATTGGCTGTGCCATGGGAAAAGGCGGCACCGATGTGGCCAGGGCCGCCTCCGACATGATTTTAACGGATGATAACTTTTCCACCATTGTTTCCGCCGTGCGGGAAGGACGGGGCATTTACCAGAACATCCGCAAGACCATCCACTTTCTTCTCTCTTGTAATATTGGCGAAATTTTACTGGTGCTTTGTGCCTTTCTTCTTCATCTTCCGGTACCGCTATTAGCCATCCAGCTTTTATGGGTAAATTTGGTTACCGACTCCTTGCCTGCTCTTGCCCTTGGCACAGAACCCGCAGAAAAAGATATCATGCGGCAAAAACCAGTCCCTCCCAGCAGCGGAATTTTTTCCGGTGGAATGGGGATCTCCGTTGTACTGGAAGGATGTCTCATTGGGGCTTTGGCCCTATTGGCCTATACCGTTGGCCGTCTCTTCTTCGATGTTTCTCTCGAAGAACCTATTATAGGCCGTACCATGGCCTTTGCCGTCCTCAGCCTATCCCAAGTCGTGCATACCTATAATATGCGTTCTCCTCATTCCTTGTTTTCCATTGGGGTATTTTCCAACCGAAATCTGAACCTGTCCTCTTTGGTGTGCATTGCTTTGCAGGTAGCAGTGATTGCTTTCCCCCCAGCTGCGGCTATATTCCACACTGTCCCTCTTTCTCTATTGCAGTGGGGAGGCGTTTGTATTTTCAGTCTGATTCCCCTACTGTGTGTGGAAATGGAGAAACGTTTTTTCTCCTTCCGACTTTCTTCTGCTTCCAGAAACCATAAAGGGCAAAACTATAGGCATAAAAAATAAATTTCTTTATACCAAAAGACAAAATTCCCCTTGATTCTTACAACGGCAGGTAGTATTATAATGTTGAATCGTGTAAATTTTGCACTGACGGAGCGATGTGGAATGAGTCGTATTGCAGTAATTATAAAAGCCGGACGCTTGCAAAAAAATTATTGGGTGTTTGGGAACAGAAAAACTGGATTTGGAGTCAAAATCCTTTGGCATGGAGCCGGAAAGATAGAAGCCTTTTCTCAAACACCACTGGTATTTGCTCATCGAGAACAGGCGTTGGCTTTGATGCGGCAGTTAATCCATTCCGACGTCCATCCGGTACACCTGTTGGATATTGTTCGTGATTATATGTTGGAACAGTATTGGGATCTTTGCCCTGTATTTTCCGATTGACAAAAAGTATGGGGACTGCTATACTGATAACACAATATCTTGTGTCAGAGATGGTACAAGAAGAAATGTAAAATAATAAGGAGGAAACAAACATGGCTAAATATGTATGCGACGCCTGCGGATATGTGTATGATCCTGCAGTAGGCGATCCTGATAACGGCATTGCAGCTGGCACCGCTTTTGAGGATCTCCCTGAGGATTGGGTGTGCCCTCTGTGCGGCCTTGGTAAGGATTCCTTCAGCCAGGAATAAGTTCGAACAAAAAACCGGTGTAGCATAAGCTACACCGGTTTTTTATTTTTAGTACAGAAAAGCATTACCATGGAGATAAGGAACAAATAGCAAGGCGTGATATGCTTTATTCCGTGTAGTACTGCGCCTGTGCGTTCCACAGCTCGTAATACTTGCCGGCGGTATCGGCCACCAACTCGTCATGGGTACCCTTTTGGACGATCTCCCCTTCGTGGAACACGGCAATCTCGTCGCAGAATTTGCAGGAGGAAAGCCGATGGGAGATATAAATGGCGGTCTTATCCGTCACAATGTTGTTAAACCGGCTGTAGATCTCCGCTTCGGCAATGGGGTCTAGGGCGGCGGTGGGTTCGTCCAAAATGATAAAAGGCGCATCCTTGTACAACGCCCGGGCAATGGCGATCTTTTGAGCTTCACCACCGGAAATATCCACGCCATCCTCTTTCAGGTCTTTGTATAGGTAGGTGTCCAGCCCTTTGGGAAGGGATTCCAACCGCTGGCTAAATCCGGCGTCGGATAGGCATTTTTTCACCCGTTCCCGGTCATACTCCGCCGAACCCGCCACGTTTTCCCCCAAGGGAAGGGCAAAGAGTTTAAAATCCTGAAACACCACCGAGAATATACGGATATACTCATCATACCGGTATTTGCGGATATTGATTCCGTTGAGGAGGATTTCCCCCTCAGTGGGGTCATACAGGCGGCACAGGAGCTTAATAAAGGTGGTTTTGCCGCTGCCGTTCATGCCCACCACGGCCAGGCGGCTGCCCACCCGGAATTTGATGTTGACATGGCGCAGTACCCATTGGTCGGTATCGGGATAACGGAAGGAGACGTCCCGGAACTCCACCTCGTAGTTGCGGTCAGAGCGCTTTTCGGTGGTTAGGCTGCCCTGATACATCCGGTTGGGGATGTCCAGAAATTGAAAGCTCGTCTGCAAAAACTCGCCGTTGGCGCGCATTTCTCCTATGATTTGCAGCAGCCTGGAAATGCCTTGAAACAGCTGGGTAATGGCTCCCACATACTGGGTAACGGAACCCACACCGAAGGCTCCTGCCCAGGCTTTTACACAGACGAAGGCGTATACCACGCCGGTGAGAAGGGCCGTAATACACTGAGATAGAGCAACCCAAAGACCCATGGGGCCTTTGGCGTATCGGGAAATATCAGATCCCGGCTTGAAACTATTATCCCGCTCCAGGTATGGCTTACATACCTTTTCCTGCTGCTGATAGATCCGCACATCCGCCATCCGTTCGCTGTATGCACACATAAACCCGAAAAAACTGAAAAATCGGTTTCCCAGTTTGGCCTGTGAAGAATAACTGACCCAATACCGGTTGCTCTGGTTGCTGCACAACGGAGCGATAATGGCAATGAGCAGCATGAATCCCACCATTCCTGCTGCAAAAAGAGGATGGTTGACAAAGGCGAGGCTGCTCTCCTGAGGGACTTTGAGAAGAAAAAGGCTTATAGAAAGACCGATGCCGCCCATCACTTGCACAATAGCCATCACCAGTTCTTCAAAATAGTCGAGGGTTCGGTTAACTCCCCAGCCTGCCCACTGGGTATTTTGATTGATTTGGGAATATAAATCGAATACCGCCTGCCGGTCGACATCTGCATAATCCAAAGAGAGCATTTTTTTCATATAGATCTGGCCGTCCATGTGGCAGGCAGAAGTCTTTTCATAATTGGCCCAACGGGAGAAAACTCCCTGCAAGAGGGTGCATCCCGCCGCACAGAAAAGAGTGAGAACCACCCATTTAGTGAGTTCTTCCGCGCGGCGGCTCCCTGCCAGTTCATTGATGATCTGTGCAGAGAGGAAAATGGTCACATAGGGCGTGACGGCCTTGACAATAGAGGAGGCCAGTGTGGAGTAAAATATACTCGGACACAATTTCCACCAAATCTTCCACGCCCGCAAATTCAATTTCCAGGATTGGCCATAGGTCAGCTTGGTTTTCTCATTCTCCATCCTGCTCCCCTCCTTCC
>CALWIS010000211.1 GCA_944380795.1 uncultured Clostridia bacterium
ACTTTGCAAAGGAACAGGCCCGGACGATTTGTCCGGGCCTGTTTTTGTTATTTTTAATATTGGGGCTCACAAGTAATATTGACTCCCAACCGGCGGAACACCTTTTCATCTACCGGCGAAAGGATCACAGAAGAATGCACCTCGCAGCCACGCAGGGAGTTCAGCTGCTCCATAGCTAACTCCGCAGTGGGGTTGGTAGCAGCACAGATAGACAGCGCAATGAGCACCTCATCTGTGTGCAGACGGGGATTCCGGTTGCCCAAGTGGTCAACTTTTAAATGCTGGATAGGCTCAATAATCACCGGCGAGATCAAATGGATCTCATCGCTGATACCTGCCAAGGTTTTCAGCGCATTGAGAAGCAAAGCCGCACTGGAACCCAGCAGTTCAGAGGTACGCCCGGTAACGATCTGGCCGTCAGGAAGCTCCATAGCGGCTGCAGGGGCACCGGTGAGAGCGGCCCGTTGCAGGGCAGGGGCAATAACCGAACGGTCATGGGGCGTTACACCAGCCTTTTTCATCAACAGTTCCAGCTTATAGACCACATCTTCCCCTACGGTTCCCTGACGCTGGCCGCACAGGGCGGTATAATACCGGCGTATGATCTCCTGCCGGGAAGCCTCTCTGCAAGCCTCATCGTCAATAATGCAGTTGCCGGCCATATTTACCCCCATATCGGTGGGAGATTTATAGGGGCACTCGTTCACGATCTTCTCAAACATAGCGGTAAGCACCGGGAAAATCTCCACATCCCGGTTATAATTCACCGTTGTTTTCCCGTACGCTTCCAAATGGAAGGGATCGATCATATTTACATCATTGAGGTCCGCGGTAGCCGCCTCATATGCCAAATTCACCGGATGATTCAGGGGAAGGTTCCAGATAGGGAAGGTTTCAAACTTGGCATACCCAGCCTGGATACCCCGCTTATGCTCATGATACAACTGGGAAAGGCAGGTAGCCATTTTCCCGCTCCCAGGCCCAGGAGCAGTCACCACGATCAGTTCCCGGCTGGTCTCAATATATTCATTGCGGCCATAGCCTTCGTCGCTGACGATCTTAGCGATATTAGATGGATACCCTTCAATGGGATAGTGACGGTATACCCGAATTCCCAAAGCCTCCAGCCGCTTTTGGAAAGCTTCGGCGGTGGGTTGCCCTTGGAAGCAGGTGAGCACCACGCTTCCCACATACAGGCCAAAATTGCGGAATATATCAATCAGCCGCAACACATCCACATCATAGGTAATGCCCAGATCTCCCCGAAGTTTATTTTTTTCAATATCCTCGGTATTGATGGCGATTACGACCTCTACCTGTTCCTTTAGCTGGAGAAGCATCCGCAGCTTACTGTCCGGCTGGAAGCCCGGCAGCACCCGGGAAGCATGGTAGTCATCAAACAGCTTTCCCCCAAACTCCAAATACAGCTTACCGCCGAATTTGGAGATCCGTTCCCGGATATGCTCCGACTGCATCCGAAGGTATTTTTCATTGTCAAACCCAACTGTTTTCATGCTCTAACCATTCCTTTCTTCCAGATCTGCCCCAGCGCTGTCCGCATTCTACGCAGGCATCTTTTGATTATCCTAAAGATTCATAACTAATTTATTATACAGGAATCCAGGAATATTTTCAAGAAAGAGAGGCTGAAAATCGGCTCCCTACGATCCTGTAAAATCATATCCGCTGCAAAACTGCTTCTTCTGCAGCCCGGAGCAACGAAGCGCGCACATTGCCCTGTACCGTCAATTCGATATAATGCAGCACCCTCTCGCTATCCTGTGAGTCCATCCCTCGCCGAACCCAGTCCAACAGCACTGAGATCAGCGCATGAAGATAAAAATCGGTAATAAACAACAGATAATCCTCCGGCACCTTCATACCGGAAGCGATATCCCGTACCACATCTAAAATAATATCATGAAGATCTTTATAGAAAAAACGTTTTAAATAGGAGGTACCTAAACTATCCACAGCACAGCTGCAAATGTGAGGGTTTTCCTGTATGTATCGAAATGTAAAACGTATTGCTTCTTCATAAGTGGAGAGGGTGTTGCACTGGCGCAAAAAATCCAGAGCTTCCCGGTTGAACATCCACTCTACCAGATCGTAGATATCCCGGAAATGGTAATAAAAGGTTTTGCGATTGATGCCACAGCCTTCAATGATCTCCCGAATCGTAATGTGGTTGAGATCCTTTGTCTGCATCAACGCTTTTAGGGATTCTGCAATCGCTTTTTTGGTCCGCTCACTGGAGGCATACTGCTTCATAATGGCGATCATCCTTTCCTGGCAGGAGCACAGCTCCATCCTGTCTTATTATACCCCGGATTGTGTTCCACATCAACAGAGATTTCCCTATCCGTCGGCAGAAAATTCACAATATACAAAAAGAAAGCCGGATAAGGAGCGTTTTCTACAACCTTATCCGGCTTTTTTTACCTTTTTCTTATATACAAGAAGATTACTTTTGCAGTTGTGTCTGCACTCTGTGCCACAGGCGAGAAAAGAATGCAGCATCTCGAGGATATCCTGTAAAGGTCATCTCTCCTCCTTCTTCCTGCAACAACGCCAACGTGCGCTCTCTGCCGATGTGGCTTTCACATAGCTGCAGCATCCGCAGGTCCTGTTGGGCCTCTTTTAACACCTCTCCTCGGATGGAGTCCCAAGGGGTACCGCCGGGACCGGGATACACCAAAAAAGCATCGCCGGACTGAAACTTCATTATATGTCCTCCTTATTGCTCCAAATAGCTGGTATCCATCTCCTTAAGATTCCACTGCATCGACTCTTTTTAACACCACGATGGCCAGATCTTTTTCGCAGAATTCCATCCACTCCCCTTGGCTATGGATCATAGTTTCACCATACTGCCAATCTCCCGCAGGTACGTACACTTTACGATTCCATACGTCTTTTTCCAGGAGTGGCGCTGCCAGCAGTCGATTTCCCACCATGAACTGATCCTGTACCGCTTCCAGCCCTTCGTGAGGGAATTCATACTCCATATACCGCACTACCGGTTCCCCGGTCTGCTGGCAGTGTTCCATGACTTCCCAAATCTCTTTCCAATATTGCTGACGCAAAGCAAGCTGGTTATGGATACGCTGGTTTTCCTCTTTAGAAAGTACCCGCCACGGAGCAGCCGAAAACTGGATGGCAGGCATGAGGCAGCTAACGGCAGAGTGCCACACAAACAGTTCCCCATCCAAACGATCCGCGTTCTCCCAGAAATTCAAATATTCGCCTCCGCCTACCATATCGGCACAGCAGAAGGGGTACCCGGTGATTCCTTGGGCCAAAGCATCCGGCACCAAAGCTGCCAGGCCATGCTCACCCCAGCTGTGCTGCTTATCGCACAACCGCTGCATCAGAGGCAAACCTGCAGCTCTCCAGGATGCGCGGTACTCATTATAAGGATATTTCTTTCCAAACTCCGACCACAGGCGGCACAGTTCGTTAGCAAAAGCCCCATCCTGTTCTTCATCGGATTCCACATAATACACCGGATCGCCGCCATCAAACTTGAACCCGTCTACGCCCAGTTCCAGTAGTTTTTGTAACTGGTGATCCAGCCAGCCGCAGCCTTCTTCTTTAGAAAGATCCACCATCGCAGAAAAACCGTTCCACCACTCGGCAAGGCGGGTAGTACCGTTTTTCTTTTCCAGCAGTGCATGGGCATTCTTTGCTTCCCGATATGCCATGGTATCTGGCGTCACATACGGGCACACCCAAAGCATCACCTGAAAGCCCAGCTCATGCAACTCCTGCAGCATACCTGCTGCATCGGGAAAACGACCTGAGTGGAATCGCCAATCGCCATAGCTTTCCGACCAACCGTCATCGATCATCAACACGCCAGGGGTAAAACCATTTTCCACAATACGGTGGGCATATTCCAGAATCGCCTTCTGGCTTTGATGGAAGGTAAGCTCGATCCAAGTATTAAAAATCGGAGCCTCAAACAGCCGGGCAGCGGGAATTTCTTTTGAGAATGGAAAATAACGCTTCATAGCTCCCAGATAGGCGCTGCGCAGGGTTTTGCCACTCTCCCACAGTTCCGCTCCTTCTTCACACTCTACGGTCCCATCCTGAAAACAGATACGGGAGGTTTTCCCAAGCCAAAGCACACGCCCCATGTTGGAAAGCAGCAAGGGCATCCCCTGATTGGGAGTTAAATTGGGAGTTAAAAAAACCTCTTCTCTGCTTTGAGAGGTCAGGGGTATTTTTATTCCCCAGGTAGCACAGCCTCCGTACCAGCATTCACTGGGCAACAGTTCGAATTTCATAATAATAGAAACCCTCCATTTTTGTGTGTTCTTCCTCCGGTCCCGGCAAGATTTGGCGCTATTCTAACATCTTTATTTTCGGCTGTCAATCCAACTTTTACAAGATAATATGTTTTATTTTTCATGTGTATCTAATACGTCAAAAATATGTATTTTTATCTCATTTTACCTACTTGATGCAAAACCGGCTGGCCATCCTGTAAAGCCTCATCAAAAAAACAGCACACAAAGCATGTGCTCTGCGTGCTGTTTAAAACTCTTTATGTTATGAAAAGATGGCGTCTTTATTTGCGCAAGTCGTTTTCGCTTTTTGCTGCCCGAGCCACAACTCCAGACAGGGCCAGCAGGGCGATGAGGTTGGGGAATACCATCAAACCGTTAAACAGGTCGGAAAGGTTCCACACCAAATCCACCTTAAGGGTGGAGCCGATGACCACGCACACCACAACAATGGCAGCATAGATTTTCACGGCCTTTCTGCCAAACAGGGCCTTCACATTGGCTTCGCCAAAGAAATACCAGCCAATAATGGTGGAGAAGGCAAAGAACAACATGCAGATTGCTACAAAAATATTGCCGAAGCTTCCAAAGGCATGATTAAACGCTGCCTGCGCCAATTCTGTACCCTGCAAGCCACCGGGAATCCCTGCTTGCAGCTGACCGGAAGTGAGAATCACCAGAGCGGTGAGAGTCAGCACAATGAAGGTATCTACAAACACACCTACCATGGCAATGCTCCCCTGCTCCTGGGGCTTTTCCACCTTGGCCAGAGCATGGGCATGAGGGGTAGAACCCATGCCTGCTTCGTTGGAGAACAGACCACGGGCTACACCAAACCGCATGGCTTCCCGCACCGAAATACCGGCTACACCACCCAGCACTGCTTGCGGGTTAAAAGCGGCTACAAAAATAGACTGGATCGCTGTCCAAAGCATTTCCCGGTTAATAACCAAGATAATGAGACATCCGATGATATAGAATACAGACATCAAAGGAACAATTTTCTCTGTAATGGAAGCAATACGCCGTACACCGCCCAAAAAGATAAATGCTGCAATCACCGCAACCACTATACCTACCGCAATGGTGGGTGTGCCAAAGGCAGTGGAAAAAGCCGCGCTGATGGAATTTGCCTGCACCATATTCCCGGTAAAACCCAGAGCAAAAATAATAGCAATGGAGAAAAATCCAGCTAAGATCTTGCCAAATTTGCCAGTAAACCGTGCTTTGATATAGTAGATTGGGCCACCAGTCACCTCACCGGTGGAATCAGTGTGCTTATACTTCTGGGCCAGTACAGCCTCTCCATAAATCGTGGCCATGCCAAAAAATGCAGAGAGCCACATCCAGAAAATAGCACCCGGACCGCCGGAATAGAGGGCAGTAGCACAGCCGGTAATATTTCCTGTGCCAACCTGGGCCGCTATGGCAGTCATCAAAGCCTGAAAAGAGGACATTCCTTCCTTTCCTGCCTTCTTACCCCGGAGGGAAAACCCTCCAAACAGGTTCCGAAACCCTTCCCCCAGCTTTCGCACCTGGACAAACCGGGTACGCACGGAAAATAGGATACCAGTTCCCACTAAAAGCCAAAGCAACAGGTTGTTCCACACAAAATCGCTGATAATACTGACCCATTCGGCCAGCTGCTCCATACTCATTTCTTCCAATCCCTTCTGTTTCGTGCAAACAAAGAAAAAAGCCAGACCCACAAAAGGTTCTGGCTCTGAAAAAAAGAAAATCCATGGGAAAATCATAAATCGGCTGCTCCTGCAAAGAGCACAATCCTTCCCACTCTGTCCTTTTGCCTGAGAGATTTCGCAGAGTCCTGCGTTGCACCTTCGGCAGCCCACTTTTGGGCGTTCTCCAGAGCCACATCCATTTGCAGTCCTCATCCAAAACGGACGCCTGAGAGTTTTGCTCCTTCGGCAGCAGTTCCCTGCTTTTCCTGCAAACTTCGTTTGTCACTTTATGATAGTAGCCTGTTAAATATAGCATACCAAACCATGCAAGTCAAGAAAAATTGCAGTCTTCCCAGTAGCTCCCTGCATTTTCCGCGTTTTGCCTAAAATATATACCCCTCTACCGTCACTCCGACACCGGCACTTCCATGATATAATCATCCATGTAATACCCATTTCCAATATCAGCCTTTTCCTCCCGGATTACTGTAAATCCCAAATGACGATAGATCTGAATGGTATTGGTGTTAAACCGGTTGACTGTGAGCCAGATGGCAGAAAGCCCCTCCTCACGGCACCGCTCCTGCAAATAGGTAAATGCCTTGCGAGCCAGGCCCGTGCCCCGGAAGGATTTGTGCACATAGAGTTTACTCAAAAACAGTTTGCCATTCCCATCGGGGTGAAAACCGGTATAGCCTGCCGGTTCGCCGTCCACCGTAATCAGGCGGTATTCGTATCCCTCCTGAATCTGCTTGGTAACAGCCGGGACAGACTGAAATTTCTCCACCATATAGGGCACCTGGCCCGGCTCCAAAATGGGAGTAAAGTGCTCTTGCCAAATTTCGGCAGCAAGGGTACACATAGCATTGATTTCTTCAGCGGTTTGTACAGGTTCAAAACGGATATCCATGGGAAGCCCTTCCTTCTACTGTCTTTATAGTTCCTTTGTCTCCAAATAGTTTCCAAGAAAAGTAAAGCGAGGCAATTCATCGCTTAAAGAGCACAACAACTCCAAAGTATGGGATTCATGCAGATTTCCGGTAAAATCCAGATAAAAGTCGTACTCAAAGGCCTTGCCGGGAATGGGCCGGGACTCGATCTTCGTCAAGTTTAAACCATTCAGGGCAAAGCGTCCCAGTACCTGATGCAGTGCGCCGGGAACATTGGGCAGAGAGAAACACAGACTGATCTTGTCGGCGTTGTGGGGCAAGCAGGGAGTGCGGCTGATGACGATAAACCGGGTACAGTTGTCCCGGGCGTTCTGGATGTTTTCTTCCAGAATAGTAAGGCCGTATTTCTCCGCTGCCTCCTTGGAGCAGATCACCGCGGCATGGTGCAGCCGTTCCAGCGAGAGCATTTTTGCAGCGGCGGCAGTATTGCTGTATTCCTGTTTTTTCCACCCCTTTTCACTCAAAAAATCAGAGCATTGAGCCAGTGCCTGCGGATGAGAAAAAACAATCTGAATGTCGCCGGAATTTTCAGTACCACAGAGAAAGTGCCGCACCGGCAGCGTCACCGCCCGTACAATATAGAACCGGTAGCGCAGAATCAAGTCATACACATCCACCACCGAACCAGCGGAGGAATTCTCTACGGGAATCACGCCGAAATCAGCCTGCCCTTTCTCCACCGCTTGGAATACTTGGTCAAAGCGGGGGTGGAATGCCACTTCTCCCTGTGGAAAAACTGTACAGGCAGCGCGATGGGTAAAGGCTCCCACCACACCAGGGCAAGCTACCTTTACTCCGTCAGTGGGAAGGTCATCCATGCTGGAAGCCACCAGCTCCCGCAGCGCACTTCCGCTTTCCAGCAGTTGGTACTGTCGCTCTCGGCTGACACTCATCATGGTGCTGTAGATTCCCCGCACAGCCTGCCCGTATTCCCCGGCTTTTTCGGCTGCCCGGTCCAGAATTTCCTGTTCCCGCTGGGCGTTAAAAACCGGCAGATTTTTCTCTTTTTTTACCGCCGCCACCTGTTCGGCACACTTCATTCGGCGCAGGAAAAGGGGCAAAAGCTGGCTATCGATCTCGTCGATCTCTTTTCGGATATCCGATAATTCCATGGGCAGGCCGCCTTTCTATGATAAAATGAGTAAATCACTATGAAAATTATATAAATCTATGTAGAGACGGACAACAACCGCTCATTTTTAGATTATCCTTTTGAATGAGGCTCCAGCCACTGAACAAACGCGGTTTTATCCTGGCGATTATACCCCGCCTTTTCATAAAACCGCAAAGTTCCTTCCTCTTTGCTTCCGGTTGACAGCATTAGCTTGTAACAGCCTGCGGTACGGGCTTCTTCTCGTGCAAAATGCAGACATGCCGTTGCTATCCCCTGCCTGCGGAAAGCTCCATCGGTGACTACATTTTCAATCACCGCATAGGGGCGCATCCCGTGTGTCAAATTGGGAATCATTTGGCACACGCAGGAAGCCACCAGCTTTCCCTCTATTTCTGCCACCACGACAAAATGACCAGGTTGGGCCAGAATCTGGTGCCAAACAGGCAGTACCTCTTCCAGATTTTGAGGAAAAGAATTATTTCCCAGCTGGGCATACAGCATTAACACGCCGCGAAGGTCCTCTTCCTTTGCTTTTCGTATCAGCAACGACGGATTCATTCCTTACTTCTCCTTTTAAGATATCTTTGGAAATTATAGGTTCGTGGGAACACAGCCTAAATTTTTACACCGTTTTCCCGCGAAGTGAAAGTTACGGCAATCTTTCTCCGCCCCGCATTTGCTGGCCTGACCGCCGTTGAACGCATAGCGTTCACTAGGCGTGTCAAGATACCGCTGGGGGTCAAGGGGGCAAAGCCCCCTGCGAATCTTTGGTTCCTTTCTTTTCGCAAGAAAGGAACAGCCCGTCGCGGCTTGAGCGACAAACTAATATTTTAAAGATTTTCAAAAACGCAGAAAATATTTTTCAGGCGCATACGTAGGTGCGCTCCTACTTGGTGGGAGCCGTTAGATTTTGGATTAGGTCTGTTATTTTGCCTTGCGCTCTGCCCGCTCGCGTTGCCTTCGGCAACTCTTGCTGCTTGTGCGAATGGCTGGCTTTTTACAGGCTCGCTGGACTCTGCCCTTTGCTCCGCACCAACTTTTCAGTCCATCATCATATCTAGTAGCGCAATCGCCGCCGCACTCTCGATCACTGGCACCGCCCGGGGTACAATACACGGATCATGTCTCCCGTGCACGGATAGTTTAGCATTTTCACCTGTCACTAAATCTACTGTATCCTGCTCTTGGGAGATAGAAGGGGTAGGCTTTACTGCCGTCCGGAACACAATGGGCATTCCGGTAGTGATCCCACCTAAAATGCCCCCGGCATGGTTGGTGCGGGTCTTAACCTTTCCCGCTTCATCGTAATAATAGGGGTCGTTGTTCTCACTACCGTGGAGAGTGGCAACTCCAAAACCATCGCCGAATTCCACGCCCTTTACTGCCGGAACTCCATAAATAATGGAGGACAGCACATTTTCCACTCCCCCGAACATGGGGGAACCGATACCGGCAGGCATCCCCACAACGGCGCACTCCACCACGCCACCGATACTGTCCTGCGCCATACGGGCGCTTTCGATCTCCTGCCGCATGGCCTCCTCCACGCCTTCTCTCCGTACCGGAAAATACCGCAGGGAAAGGCCAGAAAGTTCTTCTTTCGAGACATTCACCGGGTCGAAGCGCTCGTCCTGTACGTTCCCCACGGACAACACATGGCCGCCGATGACTACACCTCGCTTTTCCAGCAGCTGGCGGCACACTGCCCCAGCAAACACCATGCAGGCAGTGAGGCGACCGGAAAAGTGCCCGCCGCCCCGGATGTCATTGGCGTTTTTGTACCGCACAGAAGCCGTATAGTCGGCGTGACCGGGACGGGGATGAACTTTCAGTTCACTGTAATCTTTGGAGCGCGTGTTGGTGTTCTCAATCACTGCCGCCAGCGGCGCACCGGTGAGCACCCCGTCCAGCATGCCCGAAAGAATGTGCGGTGTGTCGCTTTCCTTGCGAGGAGTGGAGCTTTTGTCGCGGCCCGGCGCACGGCGCGCCATCTGGCATAGAATCGCATCAAAATCAATGGTTTCCCCAGCGGGCAGACCGTCAATCACCACGCCAATGGCCTCGGTGTGGCTCCCGCCAAAAATGGACAGCTTTATGTGGTTTCCCCAAGTGGATGACATTGGCAGTTTCCTCCTATAGACTGGTAATCCCGATAAAAGGCCGGGTAAGATTTATTGACGCTCTCTGCGTCGGTGACGGTGACGGGGCCTTCGCAGCGAAGCACCGCCGCCGAAAGGGCCATGAGCACCCGATGGTCGTTAAAGCCTGGAGCCTGCCCGCCGGTAAGAATGGGCTTGCCGTGAATCACCAGGCCGTCCTCCGTTTCACGGATGTCTGCGCCTAAAGCGGAAAGGCACTGGGTCATAGCGGCAAGGCGGTCGCTCTCCTTTAATTTGAGCCGCTGGGCGTTATAAATGCGGGTCTCGCCCTGCACACAGACTGCTGCCGCCGCCAGCACCGGAACCAAGTCGGGCGCCTGAGAAGCGTCGATCTCCTGCCCGGAAAGCCCGGCGAAAGGCTGTTTTGCCTTAGGATTGGAAACCGTGAGAGATTCCCCCTGCCACGCAATTTCCGCACCGAATTTCTGGAACAGCTCCGCACACACCCGGTCGCCCTGCACAGAATCTTTCCGCAGACCGGTGAGGGTCAGCGGCCCGCCGGAAAGGGCACCCATGGCCAGATAAAACACGGCCTGTGACCAGTCACCCTCCACCTGCACCTGCCCGGGGCGGTACTGCTGCCCGCCGGGAATGAACCAGCCGTTTTCGATGGGCTGCACCTTTACGCCGAAATCATGCAGGGCGGAAAGGGTCATGTCCACATACCCGGCGGATTCCAGCGGGGTGGAGAGGGTCAGGTGGCTATCGCCGTCCAGCAGAGGCAGGGCGTACAGCAGGCCGGTGATAAACTGGGAGCTGATGTTCCCCGGCAGAATGAATTCCCCGGGAGTGAGTTTGCCGGAAATGGAGAAGGGCAGGCCGCCTTCTGTGCGGCAAGAAACGCCGTGGCCGGGCAGGCAATCCAGGTAGCAGCCGATGGGGCGCTCGGGAAGCCGCCCGCTGCCGATAAAGGTGGCCTCCATGCCCAAAGCGGCGGCGATGGGGATACAAAACCGCAGCGTGGAGCCGGATTCCCGGCAATGGATTTCCCCGGCGGAAATGGTGCCGGTTCTGGAGCCGTCCACAGTGAGGGTGCGGGTTTCTTTGTCATAAGAAATTACCGCACCCATGGCCTGCACCGCTTGCATGGTGGCAAACATATCCTCGCTTGGGTCAATGGGAGATAATATACTCTCGCCCTTTGCCAGTGCTGCACAGAGGATAGCCCGGTGAGCGGCGCTTTTGGAGGGCGGCATGGCCAGCGTGCCGGAAATTTCGGTAGAAATATAGGTGACAGTGCTCATAGACAGCTCCTTTCAGCGGGCAGCGCCCGCACTCGAGTTCGCGGGGAAACAGCATCGAATAAGAACCAGCTACCCCGCGGCGGGCAGTGCCCGCACCCAAATTCGCGGGGAAGCAGCATCGAATAAGAACCAGCTACCCCGCGGCGGGCAGTGCCCGCACCCAAGTTCGCGGGGAAACAGCATCGAATAAGAACCAGCTACCCCGCGGATATAAAATTTTCGTCCACCTTTTATAAAAGGTGGCGGGGAATCCAAAGGGGCAGCGCCCCTTTGCGCCGCTCTCCGCAGAGAGCGGAATCCTTGTGCCGCAGGGCGCATTTTTGAAAAGTGAATTTGAAATCTTCCAGTGGAAGATTTCAAAGAGAAAAACTTTTTGCAAGAAAAAAGTTTTTCTTCTTCGTTCCTGACAAAACTCACCTCTGTTTTCCCAATGGGAAAATCAGAACCGGTGGGGAAGATGCACACACCGTAAAAATTGGAATTAACATAACGGGGTTTCTGCCTCACAGGGCTCGCGTTGCCTTCGGCAACTCTTACTGCTGGGTGGAAACCGCTGCCTTTTTACAGGCTCGCTAACGCTTCGCAGTATCGGAGCTTCTCGCCCCGAACCCTCGCCAAAGGGACTAAGGTCTCGCCTGCCGGCTCGGTCGGCGCCTTATTGTGTGCCACTGGCACACGGCGCCCCTTTGGAAACCGTATGGTCGCTCCGCGCCATTACTTCAAAAATTCTTCTAAATTCTCTCTGGGCAAAGTGTAAATATATGAGTCCCCAATGTCATGGAGCAAAATCAGCCGCAAATTCTTTCCTGCGCTCTTTTTATCCAGCGCGGTTGCTTCGGCTATCTGCTCCACACTCCAGTCCGTTTCCGTAGGCAGATAGTATTTTTCCAACAGGGCGGCAATCTTCTCCCCTGCTCCCGGTGCAGTCAGGCCAGCCCGCTCCCCGGCTTTGGCAATGAGCACCATGCCGATGCCCACCGCTTCTCCGTGGCTTAGGCCGGAAAATCCGTGGAGCTTTTCCAGCGCATGGCCTAAGGTGTGCCCGAAATTCAAAATCATCCGCTCGCCTTTGTCCAGCGCATCGGCCTCCACGATCTTCCGTTTGCAGTCCACACACTCATAAATGACCTCTTCTAGATGTTCCTGCACATCCTCATGCAACAAACAATCAAAGAGAGCCGGACAGCGGATACAGCCATACTTGATGACCTCTCCCATGCCATCGGCAAAGAAGTGGGGCGGCAAAGTGGAAAGGGTGTCCGGATCAATAAGCACTAGCCGGGGCTGATGGAACGCGCCCACCAGATTTTTACCAAAGGGCAAGTCTACACCGGTTTTGCCGCCCACACTGGAATCCACCTGAGCCAGCAAGGTAGTGGGGATCTGCACGAAATCAATTCCCCGCAAAAAGGTAGCCGCCGCAAAACCTGCCATATCACCGGTAACGCCACCGCCCAGAGCCACAATAAAATCACTCCGGGTGAAGTTGTTTTCTGCTAGCGCCCGGTAAAAAGTTTCTACCGTAGAAAGAAGCTTGCTCTGCTCCCCAGCGGGGAAAACGCAGGAATACACCTCGTATCCCACCTGACGAAGGGAGTTCATTACCGTCTCTCCATAGAGTGGAAACACATTGCTGTCGCTGATGACCATCGTCCGGGTTCCGGCAGAAAACAGAGGCAGGCAGTGCTCGCCGGTATGAGTCAGCAGTCCCCGCTCTAAGAGGATAGAATAAGGTTTAGCAGTTTGTACGGTCAGTTCCATAAAAAGGCTCCTTTCATCGGGCAGCGCCCGCACTCAAATTAGCAGAGAAATGAGATGACGGGCGCATATTTTTTATTCCCCCAGCGCTTCTTTTACTTCTCTGCCCTGCCGGAGAAGGCCCTTTAAAGCTTGGGCGTCCTCTGCATTCAGGGCATTTTGAATCTCCTGTAGATTTCCAATTAAGGTAGAAAGCTCTCTGGACAGTGCTTCCCGATTCTCCAAAAACAGCTCTGTCCACAGGGTTTCGTTGATCCGTGCCACCCGGGAAACATCCCGGTAACTGCCCGCCGAATACCCTTTATGTCCCGGACATCGGGGACTAAGTACATAAGCGCAGGCCAAGGCATGGGGAAGCTGAGAGGTATAGGCGATCATCTCGTCGTGGTGTTCCGGCGTAGTCTTGACTACCCGCCCAAATCCCATTTGCAGTGCCAGTTCTTCCATGGTGGATTCTGCCCACTGGGGCGCACCGCAGGGCACCAGCAGATAGCTGGCTCCCCGGAATAAAGTGGCCTCGCTCACTGCAAAGCCGTTTCGCTCCTTACCCGCCATGGGGTGTCCGCCCACAAATACAAAACCCAATTCCTCGGAAAGTTCTTTCAGCTGAGGGCACACAGCATTTTTAATGCCGCAGGCATCGGTGACGACGCACGACTGCTTGAGCGCCGCTCCGTGCCTTCGTACAAACTCTACCGCCGCCTGTGGGTACAAACACAGCCAGAGAATATCGGTTTCGGGTAAATCTTCCTCATATCCCCGACGCTCAATGGCACCGCAGGCTATGGCTTCGTCCAGCACCTCCGGATCAAGATCCATGCCCAGAACCCGGTGGGATGTAAATGCCGATAGGGCTTTGGCGATGGAACCGCCGATAAGCCCTAAACCTACGACCATAATATTTTTTGGCTCCATACCCTTTTTCCTTTCTTTCAGCAAAGTGCCGTTCTCTTTGTTGCAGGTTGTTGCAGTTGACTAAAAACAATTTTATTTGTTATTCATAAAATCAATTTCTGTTTTCTTTGTAAAATGCTACAATAATGTTGACAAAAGCAATTATTGTAAGGAGGGGACTGTATGAGTAAAAAATGGTTTTCTATCGCATTATCCGTCTTGCTCTGTCTGCTTTCTTTTGCTGGCTGCTCCTTTTCCCCGGCGGAACCAGTACTCAGCGAGGAAGAGGTAGAGACCCTTCGGGACGAATACCCCGTCCAGCCCATCTCCTTCTCCCCTGTGGTCGACATTGACACTTCCGGAACTGTGGAACAAATGGCCGCCACCATGGACACCGCCGTTTACGGCAAGGTGATTTCCCCACGCAAATGGAAAAACGTTTCTACTGCTGGCACCGACCACCCCGAGCTGGAGGAGAAAAAAGAGAATCTCACCAGCGGCGCTGGAACCGCCACCTTCCTTTGTTATGAGATGGAAGTCGTCCGGGACGCTGGCGGCAAATATAAGAAGGGAGACAAAGTGGTATTTTCTATTACGGAAATGCTAGAGGACACCATCCCCGATTTTCAGGAGGGGGACGGCGTGATCTTCCTGGGGGTATATTTTGACGGGAAAGAAAACGCCTTGGAAAACGAGATTGCTACCACCTTTAAGGGTATTTACTACGTCACCGATGACGGCTACGCCCTCTCCACCTGCGGGGAAGATCCGCAAACGGCCCGGGCCTCCGGTATGACTGCGGACGACTGCCTGGATTTGCTTTACCATCTGACACAGAAATAACGCTTTACCTTTATACAGGCCCCGGCTTTTTGGCCGGGGCTTTTGTATTACCGCAGAAGCTCTGCCGCCTTCTGCACATGGGCCGCCACCTTGTCGAACTGGTCGGGGGTGAGGGACTGGGCACCGTCGGAAAGGGCGTGGCTGGGATCATTATGCACCTCAATAATCAGGCCGTCAGCGCCAGCCGCCACCGCAGCCATAGCCAGAGGTTCCACCAGCCAGGCAATACCGGAAGCATGGCTGGGGTCCACTACCACTGGCAGGTGGGAAAGCTTTTTCAGAATCGGCACGGCAGAGATGTCCAGTGTGTTTCGTGTGAACGTCTCATAAGTGCGGATGCCCCGCTCGCAAAGGATAACCTGCTCATTACCCCCGGCCATGATGTATTCAGCACTCATGAGCAGTTCCTCAATGGTGCTGGAAAGGCCACGCTTGAGTAAAATGGGCTTACGCAGCTTGCCAAGCTCTTTCAGCAGCTCAAAGTTTTGCATATTCCGAGCGCCTACCTGGATAATATCCACGTCCTCGAACAGCGGGATATGCTCCGCACTCATGATCTCAGTGACAATAGGAAGACCGGTTTTTTCCCGTGCTTCCCGCAAAAGCTCCAATCCCTGGGCCTTCATTCCTTGGAAAGCATAAGGGCTGGTGCGGGGCTTGAAGGCACCCCCGCGAAGGAATTGGGCTCCAGCGTTCTTTACCCGGCGAGCCACCTCGCAAATCTGCTCCTCACTCTCCACAGAGCAGGGACCGGCAATAAGGGCCAGAGAGCCATCCCCAATCTTTTGCCCGCCTGGCAGGGTGATGACGGTATTGTCAGGATGAAATTTCCGGTTTGCCTTTTTATAGGGTTCCTGTACCCGCTTTACGCTCTCTACAAAGCTCTGAGCCGCCACATAATCGATATCAATGGTAGAAGTATCACCGATCAGACCCAGCACGGTGCTTTGGGTGCCAACCCAAGTGTTTACCTTAACGTTGTGGTTGCGGGTAATGGATTGAATGAACTGTTCCAGCTGTTCTTTGCTGCATTCAGGCTTCAGTACGATAATCATAGAAAATTCCTCCTATTTTAAACGGGGTATCGGGGAAGCGGCGGCCCCACAGAACAACAAAAAAGCGGAGCCACTGCTGGCTCCGCTGACAATACCCAAAAAATTTTGGAAACCGGCTTACAGGTTTGCCCTGCCGCCGGATATGGCTTCGGAAGCATCACAGTGTAAAGATCTGCACGCGGAAAAAGCCCACGCCATAAAATAGCGGGGGTACCCAAAGCCGGTAAATCGTGTGGTGCAAATCGCTGCGTTCATATGTGTGCTCCTTCATACTACAGGCTACCACCTGTAAATTACTTTTTTATCATACCGTATTCCCTGAGGCTTGTCAAGATTTTTTACTGATTTTTCGCTTTCAAGAGCAAAATCAGTAAAGTAAAACTTCTATAGCAAATCAACCCTTCATATAAAAATCGAGGCACAGGAAATCCTGTGCCTCGCAAACCTTTTAGAAAAATAAACTTATTTTACGATTGCTTTCCGGCGAAGCAGAACCACAAAGGCTCCCGCCGCCAGTACACAAACTACATACGGAATTACATTAACGGAATTTCCAGTTTCGGGGGAAGCAGTGGCATTCTCTTTTTCAGGAGCAGAAGCCTCTCCCTTATCGGCTTCGCTGCTGGAATCTTCCTCTACCTTGCTGGATTCCTCTCCAGATTCACTACTGGAGTCTTCCTCCACTGTACTGCTGGAATCTTCCTCCTTTTCGCTGCTGGAGTTTCCTTCGTCTTCAGAAGGATCTTCTGTAGGAGGTGTATAAGCAGCTGCTGTAATAACAGCGGGGACCGCACCTACTTCTGCCGTCATACCGTTAAATTCCAATGTAATATCCACAGAAAAACTACCATTAGTACCAGCAGGAACCTCAGCAGTACCAGCTACCGCTGCCTGGAAATCTGTCACTGCTACAGTTGCCGTCATACCGGTAGGCAGCATTGGCTGAAGCATAGCGACAACCTGCTGCTGCGCCAATACCATAGCAGCCTCTTGGGTATTTACCACAGACTGAGATACTTCCAAGGGCTCTTTAGGCAGAAATGCCTGAAGCGTAGCAACCGTAGATTCCAACAAAGCCTTATCAGCATCAGCTTGTGCACCGGTGATAACTTCTTTTACGGTTTCAGCAATCAAATTGTGGCCAACTGCATTGGGATGGAAATCCAAATCAATCACAGGAGGCATCCCCATTGCAACAGATGCGTTGCAGGGATTCTGCTCCGCATTGGCAAACGCTGTATAAGCGTCTGCTACCAAGCACTTATCTCCGGCCACTGTACGGATCACCATATTCAGTGCATTGATTCCCACTTCAAAAGCATTGGAGATCGTAGCGGCCTGCGAAACCATAGAACCATATTGCTTAGCAAAATAGGCGTAGGGATTGTACTGGGTAGTAATAATGATCTGGGCATCCGGGTTGATGGTTTCAATAGCTGCTACAATCCCTGTTAGGTTTCCAGCAAACTGAGCCAAGGCAGCTTGGGCTTCTGCCGACTCTGCAAAACCAGAAATCACTTGCGCCGCTGTAGCAATCACCTGGGTATTACCACTTTGCAGCGCTGCCTGAATCTCCTCAGCGGTCATCAGACCACCGGTCTGTGCAGCCAGATAGCTATACAAAGTGTTCATCAGGTCATTTCCGCCAATGGTCAAAGTGATTACGTCTGCATTTGCCACATTACCAGCCAATGTGCCGCTGGTCAATTTTTCCAGTAAGGTAGCGGAGGTCTCCCCGTCTTGTGCTTCAGAGTCCAACGTAAAATTACAGGCGTCTGCCACTAATGCAGGGAAGGATTCTTGTTCCGGATTTGTCAGCCGATATCCAGTAGAAATGCTATCGCCTAAAGCAAGATAGGTTTTGGATTCCGTTTCTTCTGCCCCTGCTGTAGTACACAACATCGCGACAGCAAGACATCCGGCTGTTGCCAAAGACGCCAGGCGCTTCCAAAGGCTTTTTCCCATTTTAAATTCCTCCTTACATGGTTGTAAATGGTGCTTATTTTCTGAATATTGATCCGTTTCCATAAACACCCTGTGTAATATTTTTATTATTATAACACATATACAAAAAACTATCTAGTTATTTTTTGTAAAACATCACATAAGGAAAATTTTTTGCACAAAAAGTAGCCGGACACTGCTCACCAGCAGCTGCCCGACTACTCTGATGCATTAGGGAAATCGACAGAAAACCCTAATTATTATTTAAAATAGGCTACGCCAGACTCAAACAGCTTCTGGTCTTTCTCGCCAGGGACGTTGCCATAGAGGTTGCTGCCTTTACGTTCGCTGTGGCCCATCTTGCCCAGCACGCGGCCGTCGGGGCTGGTAATGCCTTCGATGGCGCATACAGAGCCGTTGGGGTTCCACTCAATAGAGCCGCTGGGCTTGCCGCAGGGGGTGACATACTGGGTAGCCACCTGGCCGTTAGCAATGAGCTTGTCCAGATACTCGTTGTTGGCAACAAAGCGGCCCTCGCCGTGAGACACAGGGATAGCGAACACATCGCCTGCATTGACGCCGGCAAACCACGGGGACTTCACGCTGGTCACGCGGGTGTATACCATGCGGGACACGTGGCGGCCCAGGGTGTTAAAGGTCAGGGTGGGAGCGTCCTCGGAAGGCTCGGTGATCTTGCCGAAGGGCACCAGACCCAGCTTAATCAGCGCCTGGAAGCCGTTGCAGATACCCAACATCAGGCCGTCGCGGGCCTCCAGCAGGTCGGTCACGGCCTGGGCGATGCGCGGGTTACGGAAGGTGGTGGCAATGAACTTGCCGGAGCCGTCGGGCTCGTCGCCGCCGGAGAATCCGCCGGGCAGCATGATGATCTGGGATTCCTTGATAGCCTTTTCCATGGCCACGATGGTCTCCTCGATGGCGTCGGCAGTCAGGTTGCGGACTACCAGCACATGCGGGTCTGCACCGGCCTTTTCAAAGGCGCGTGCGGTGTCATACTCGCAGTTGGTGCCGGGGAATACGGGGATAAACACCTTGGGCTTGGCGGTCTTGATGACCGGGGAGCCGGTGTAACGCTCCGTATACAGGGGTACGTCCTTCTCTACTTCCACTGCGGGTGCAAAGCTGGGGAAGATCTTCTCCAGCTTGCCGCTCCACACGGAGATGAGGTCGTCGATGTTCATGGAAGCGCCGCCCAATACCAGCACAGGCTCTTCCACGGTGACGCCCACTGCCACAGCCTCCTTGGGGAAGGCAGTGCCGGGACGGAGTTCGGCCACGATGGAGCCGGAGATGGGAGCGAACAGGGCTTTTGCATCCTCCATGTTGCGGTCGAAGGAAAGACCGATCTTATTGCCGAATGCCATCTTGGCAACGGCTGCGGCCACGCCGCCCTCCTTCACCACGGAAGCGGAGAGGATCTCGCCGTTCTCCATCATGGTAAGGATATTTTCATACCAACCGGGCAGAGCGTCCCAGTCGGGGAGCAGGGTTTCTTTGTTCTCGGGGAGTTTGAACAGTACCACCTGGCTGCCTGCCTGCTGCAAAGCGGCAGTACCGGTCTTGCTGGCCTTGGTCATGGTGATAGCGAAGCTCACCAGAGTGGGCGGAACGTCCAAGTCCTCAAAGCTGCCGCTCATGCTGTCTTTGCCGCCGATGGAGGGCAGGCCCAGCTTGAGCTGTGCGGTGAGAGCGCCCAGCAGGGCAGCGGCAGGCTTGCCCCAACGAGTGGGCACGTCGCGAAGACGCTCAAAGTATTCCTGGAAGGTCAGGCGAGCCTTCATGGGGTCTGCGCCAACGGCGCACAACTTGGAAAGGCTCTCCACCACTGCATAGGCAGCGCCGTGGAAGGGGGAGAACTTGGCAATGCCGGGGATGTAGCCATAGCTCATGGCGGTGGCATCGTCGGTCTCGCCGTGGATGACGGGCAGCTTTGCCACCATGGCATCCTCGGGGGTCAGCTGATATTTACCGGCAAAGGGCATCAGCACAGAAGCCGCGCCGATGGAAGCGTCGAACCGCTCCACCAGACCCTTCTGGGAGCAGACTTCCAGCCGCTTCAGGTTATCGGAGAAGGCCTCGGCCAAGGGCTTGTTCTGCAAGCACTCCGGCACCAGGTCACGGTAATATTCATCAGGATTGGGGGCTTCGATGACAGCCTCCGCGTTCTGGGTCACACCGTTGGTGTCCAGGAATGCGCGGGTGATGTCCACAATGGTGTCGTCGCGCCACTGCATCCGCAGGCGGGGCTCAGCGGTGACTACAGCCACCACCTGGGCGTTCAGGTTCTCCCGGTCAGCGGCGGCGATAAAGGCGTCCACATCTTCGGGAGCCAGCACCACAGCCATACGCTCCTGGGATTCGGAGATGGCCAGCTCGGTGCCGTCCAGACCCTCGTACTTCTTGGGAACCTTGTTCAGGTCAATTTTCAGTCCGTCAGCCAGCTCGCCGATGGCCACGCACACGCCGCCTGCACCGAAATCGTTGCAGCGCTTGATGAGGGTGGAAACGGCGGGGTCACGGAACAGGCGCTGGATCTTGCGCTCGGTGGGCGGGTTGCCCTTCTGCACTTCTGCGCCGCAGGTCTCAATGGACTCCTCGGTGTGTGCCTTACTGGAGCCGGTTGCGCCGCCGCAGCCATCGCGGCCGGTGCTGCCGCCCAGCAGGACGATCACGTCGCCCTCTTCGGGCTCAAAGCGCTTGACGTTTGCCTTGGGGGAAGCGCCCACCACGGCGCCGATTTCCAGACTCTTTGCCACATAGCCGGGGTCATACAGCTCGGTGACCTGTCCGGTAGCAAGGCCAATCTGGTTGCCGTAGGAGGAATAACCGTGGGCTGCACCGGTGGTGATTTTGCGGCTGGGGAGCTTGCCGTGCATAGTCTCGGCAAAGGGAATGGTAGGATCACCGCTGCCGGTCACGCGCATGGCCTGATACACATAGGCACGGCCGGAAAGCGGGTCGCGGATTGCGCCGCCCAAGCAGGTAGCAGCGCCGCCGAAAGGCTCGATCTCGGTGGGGTGGTTGTGGGTCTCGTTCTTAAACTGCACCAGCCACTCCTCGGTCTTGCCGTCGATGGTCACAGGCACGCAGATGGAGCAGGCGTTGATTTCCTTGCTCTCGTCCAGGTCGGGGATGAGGCCGCGCTTTTTGAGCACCTTCATGCCCATTACCGCCATATCCATAAGGGAAACCGGGCGGTCGGTTTTGCCGTATACTTCATCACGGGCATCGTAATAGGCTTTCAGGGCATCCTCAATGGCGCCGGAAATGGCGTTCTTTTCAATCTCGATACGGTTCAGGCGGGTGAGGAAGGTAGTGTGGCGGCAGTGGTCGCTCCAATAGGTGTCAATGACCCGAAGTTCGGTGACGGTGGGGTCACGGTGCTCCTCATCGCGGAAATAATCGCGGCAGAACAGCAGATCGGAAAGGGTCATAGCAAAGCCCATAGAATCAAAATAGGCCTTCATTTCTTCATCGTTCCACTGGGTAAAGCCGGTGACGCGGGCCACATCGGCGGGCACGTCGGCCTTCATGTCCAGGCTCTCGGGCTTGTCCATGGAGGCAAGGCGGGATTCCACGGGGTTCACGAGGTAGGACTTAATCTTGTCCATTTCTTCGGCAGAAACATTGCCCTTAATGGCAATGACCCGGGCAGTGAGCACCTGCGGACGCTCTTTCTGGGTGAGGAGCTGTACACACTGGGCAGCGGAGTCGGCCCGCTGGTCATACTGGCCGGGAAGGTATTCGGTAGCAAATACCTGGTATCCCTCTGGAAATACAAAATCCTCTCCATATACATTATCCACATTGGGCTCGGAGAAGATGGTACCACGGGCGGCTGCAAACTCCTCGTCGGAGAGGCCGTCAATGTCGTAGCGGTTAAAGAGGCGCAGGTCCTCGATGGCGGAAAGGCCGAGGTTCTCCCGCAGGTCGGCCTTCATGTGCCGGGCTTCCACGTCAAAGCCGGGCTTTTTTTCCACAAATACTCTGATAACCATTCGATGTCCATTCCTTTCTTGTGTCGCCCCGCGGTGGCGGGGCCAAACTCACAGCGTAAGGCTCTTGTTTTTATTGTAACATAACTCACGCTTCGACACAAGAAGAAAGCCAAAATCCCCCAAGCTATGCCCCTTTACCGGAGCGATGCAATCTTTCGGGCATTTCTCCGCGGTGGTAATGGGAGAGCACTGTAGCCGCCAGCGGACAACGGGGATAATAAAACCGCAAACAGTATTCCCTCTGCCACTGCAGCTTTTCTTTACTGCTATTAAATTTCATGGAAACCTGCTGTTCTGGGGAATACCCCTCGCAAATAATGCTCAGTCCAGATTCTCGCTGATAAAAGGGGCAGACCGAAACACCTCCGGTATAATTTGGCATAACATTTCCTCCTTGTATAATGTATTTAAAATAGTAATTGATCTAAAACTTCTTTGCAAAAGAGTGTTGGCAAGATAGTGCAGGGCCATGATATCCCGTTCCTGTCTTTTTCTCTCTTGCAATCTGGTCGACAAATTCTTCCTCTGCTTGTTCCATTGCTAGAAGTCCCCGAAGGTCCCCTTCTCGCAACAAGCGGTCCCGCCGTGCCTGGTAGCCTTCCAATAAAAATCCAGTCCGATCCTTCAGACCTTCCAGCCATATCTCCAAATATTTTCCCAGATAGGGTTGGAGCATCTGGAGCCTTTCTTCCCGCTTGAGGCATCTGGGACAGTCTCCCGGTGGACTCCATGCCCCACACTTTTGGCACCACTCCCATCTTCCTGGTGGATAATTAGGCACAAAAAGATCCCTCTGATTTTGGGCGATGGCCATTCTGTCTGCTTCCTGCATCTTTCTCCTCCTTTATTAATAGCATCGCGTAAAATGTACGGAATTTTGTTCGAACATTTATTTGTATTTTATCTTGACACCGAAAAATATTCCGGTTATGATAGAGATAACATAAAGCAATGTTCGTTTTTTCGTGCATCCTTGTTCTTAGAATAGTACTATATTCAGTACTTGTCAATAGTTTTGTGCGATATTTAGAACATTTGTATCACACTACAAAAAAGGAGATGCCGATATGGCGAGTTTGTATGAGAATATTCAAAGGTTATGTCAACAAGCTGGTATTACAGGCGGAAAACTATGCAGTGAATTGGGATTCTCTCGCAGCACCCTGTCGGACCTGAAAGCTGGTCGAGTGATTTCTCTGTCTTCGGCTAAGCTGCAAAAAATTGCAGAATACTTTGGTGTTTCGGTGGATACTTTGTTGGGAACTGGTGCCGAACAGGCATTGACCTCTCGGGATGAGCGAGACATCTCCCGAAAACTACAGGAAACTCTGCAGCAGCTGGAATGTGGCCAGGACGGCCTGATGTTTGATGGGGAGCCCATTGATGACGAGACCCGGGAACTTTTATACCTAAGTTTGAAAAACAGCTTGGAACTGAGCAAACGCATTGCCAAGAAAAAATACACCCCCAAAAAATACCGGGATTGAGCCCGGCTCGGGAGGAACGCTATGGATATAAAAACAAAGGTTCTTCGGCTTTGCCAGAAGTATGGTACCAGAGACCCCTTTGCCTTGGCCGAAAGGCTGAATATCATTATTTTGTGGGAAAGGCTCGGCAGTATTAACGGCTACTACAACCAGTGCTACCGGCAAAAATTCATTCATATCAATGAGGATCTGGAACCGTATCAGCAGCGGTTTACCTGTGCCCATGAGTTGGGTCACTCGATACTTCACCCCAAAGCCAACACCCCCTTTCTCCGGGAGAGCACCTTGTTTTGTGTTTCCCGGCTGGAACGGGAGGCAAACTGCTTTGCCGCTGAACTCCTCTGTCCCGACGAAATCCTGCGGGAATACCCCGGATACAGTACTGCACAGCTGGCCCAGCTATTAGGCCTTCGTGAGGAACTGCTTGCATACAAACAATTTCCGGAAGAAATAGAGAATCGGAACACATCCATACTTTAAGACATAGAAAAATCCGGCCGAACACAGGATTTCCCGTATCCGGCCGGATTTTTGATAGCAAAACAAAAAATCTGGCTGTCACTGCATCATATCAAAAGCATCTTTATTTATATTGCCCGTATTGGTCTACCAATTCCCGAACACGGCGGATCCGTCGAGGCGAAGATCCGGGCACTACCTGATCGGCGACTCCCAGCACATACCGGGGCTTGGAAGTCATCACACGGATGATATGCCGCACGTGTTCCTCAAACTCCTCGTCTGAACAGCTCAATTCATTGAACATTCCTCCCGGGATGCCTCCCCAGATAATCGTGGAGGGATCTGTTAAATCTTCCAGCTCCTCGATATCCACATCTCCCACCGGTTTTGGAGTGATGGCTTCGATTACATCAAAACCGGATTCCCGGGAAAGCTGGGAGACCAACCCCCGCACAGTGCCATCTTGGTGGACAAAGGAAAACTTTCCAGCTTCCCGAATGCGTTTCGTCCATTTTTGATGGTATGCCTTCATATAGGTCTGATAAAAAGGAACCACGCATTCCGAAGAAATGTTCTCAGGGATCATAATACATTCAGCCGGGCTTTCCACCGTTAGACGGCAGGCTTGGTCATATTTTTCTTCCATTTGTGCCAATAAAGCTCCAAACTCTTCTTCATCATCCATGGTCATGTAGGTCACATTCTCCACGCCGGAAAAAATAGCTACTTGATCCATCAAAGGGCTTTTGGGAGTGTAGCACAGCACTACCCCGTTGTCCCCAATCGTCTCATACCGCTTTTGTGCAAATTCATAATCGGGCTCATATTCGGTATGCTCCACCATCCAGGCATACACTTTCAAATCCTCGATATCCTTCACCATGTGCTCGGTAATGCCATAGCTAAAGCTGTCTGGACTGTAATGCTGTTCTTCCCGCAAAGTCCCCACGGGGGTTTCCAATGTCCGCACCAGAACATTTCCCTGACTCTGGGTGCGCATTTTCCAGCCATGAGCAATGGTACGATAGGGCTGGAAGCCCTGTAAATAGAATCCTGTCCCATAATCCCGATGCATTTTTTGCAGTCCGTTATCCAGATAGGTATCAGTATATTCATCGGGATACGTGCCCGACCGCTTCATGGAGTCCACCAAATAAGCGAAATCCGCCATCCAAGGAAGCTGATCCGGCTGCTGGTGCCGCAGGATCGCTAATACACGCTCTCGTTCTGTCATTAGACTTTCTCCCCTTTGCATTGCTTTTGATTTATCTTTACTGTATAATATTCCCACCATCCTGTATATACAAAAAATACACTTTCTTCTACAGAATTGGAGGAGAGATCCATGGACGAAGATCATGCCCTGCTTTATCAAATTTTAGAAAACGCACAGGTGCACCTGATTGACGCTGGGAATAAATGGTGTGACGAAAGCTGGACCCAATTAAACAATCGTTTTCTATATGACAGCATCGGGTATATCCGGAAAGGAGAAGTTTCCCTCTGCGTCAATGGCCGTACTTCTTTGCTGCAGCCTGGGGACATGTACTATATCCCGTCTATGAACTTGTTTTCCCATTTTGTTACCAGCGGCCTTTCCCAAGTATACTGGACCCACTTTGTTTTAGGCCCCAAGGATCTGGAACTCTCCCACCGCCTGCAATTTCCTGTCTCTGTCCGGCCCCTTTGTCCGCAGGATATCGAATCCCTGTTTGAATCCCTATTCCAGGCACAACAGAATCCTAGTCCTGGCGGCCCTTTATTGCGCAATGGACTAATGGCTCAGATCGCCGCACAATTCCTTTCGTTGGGACGGGAAGAACTGGCGCTGCGCCTTAGCGAACGCTTTGAAGAAATGCGCCGCACGGCAGAGTATATTCAAGAGAACCTGGACAAAGAGCTTTCTGTAGAAATATTGGCGGCTCGTATCGGACTGGCCCCCCATTATTTTATTCAGGCATTCCAGCGTTTTTTTCACGAGACCCCTATACATTTTGTTTTGCGCCATCGGGAAGAAGCCGCCCGCCGCCTGTTGACTTACTCTTCTATGTCCATTAAGGAAATTGGACTTTCTCTGGGATTCTCCAATCAAAACTACTTTTCCGCCTTTTTTAAAAAGCGGAGCGGCTACTCCCCCTCTGCTTACCGAAGCTTGAAAAAAGGATCTTCAGCCGACATAAAACAGGAGTAACTTTGATTCTTCCGTTTATTTCCGTCAAACAAAAAACTTCAAAATGTAAAAGAAGAAAAGCGCTGTCAGATTTTAAAATCCTGATAGCGCTTTATTTGTCTTTTCCATACATAAGTAAAAACAGCACCGCCCCATATAGCTTTACGATTTTATCCGACTTCTTCTATATTGAAATACAGCACCGTGGCTTTTATCTGTATCATAGCGCAGCAAATAATATCTGAGGGTTTAGGAAAATGTGATAAACTTGTGATTTTAAAACAAAGGAAACTGTGATATGATACAATATAAAGTAGAAAGGAGGAGGAATATGTCGTATCGTGTACTACTGGTGGACGATGATCCCCATATTCAAACTACCAACCAGGCATTTTTAAAACGAAAGGGGTACCAAGTATTCCGAGCAGACAACGGCAAAGATGCCCTAGCTGTGGCCACCACTGCGGCCTTGGATGCCGTAGTCCTGGATGTGGATATGCCAGGACTGGATGGTATTACCGTTTGTCGTTATTTGCGTGAGGTCAGCCAGGTCCCCATTATTTTCCTTTCAGCCTACGATAAAGCGGACCACCGGGTGCAGGGTCTCATGGCCGGAGGGGATGATTATATGGGCAAACCCTATTCTTTGGTGGAATTAGAGCTGCGGCTGCGGCTGCGGATCCAAGGAAAGGAACGTCCCCAACTAAACCACGTCCTCACGTTTGGCAGATTGGAGATTGATCTGGACTTGCGGGAGGTGCGGTATGAGGGAAGGGTTGCCATGTTGACTGTCTTGGAGTTTGATCTGCTGGCATTCCTAGCCCAAAATCCAAACCAGGTGTTTTCTTATGAACAACTGTATAACGAGGTGTGGAAAACCCCTATTAACCAAGGATTACACAACATCCAAGTATGCATGGCCCGGGTACGGCAAAAGCTGGACCAGTTGTGCCCGGGAATGGACTACATTCAAACAGTTCGGGGCAAGGGCTACCGGTTTCGGGATATCCATTATTTATAAATCACGTAAAAAATACCGTCCCGGATGGCTCCTGGGACGGTAGATGCTTTATATACTATTTCTTTTTTCGAGCGATCCAGATTCCCACTGCAGCACATACTATGATACCTCCTGCCACCAACACAATTTGTAGGGCTTTTTGAGGAGCAGCTGATTGAGATGGAGCCGTCTGCTGGGCAGAGACTACAGGAGAGGGGGACGGAGACGACGGTGGCACCGGAGTGTTCTCTGGTGCGGGAGTTGTTTCTGGCACAGGGGTGCTTTCTGGCGCGGAGGTGTTCACGGGTATCGGGGTACTCTCCGGTGCAGGGATACTTTCAGCCTCATTAGTAATTGTCGCATCCAACAAAGGAGAATCCCCATACTGGAAAGAAGGAGTAGGGGTAGGTTCCGGCTCTATAGAAGGCTCGGGTTCTGGAGAGGTGGGTTCCCGATCTGGTGCCACTGGCGTAGTACTTCCTCCCCGGTTTCCTCCCGAATCGTCCCCCTCCTCCAGAGGAAGCAAGAATGACTCTGAAGCCCAGAATGCCGGAATCCAGGAATCCACCGCCACAATGCGGTAATATTGAGGGGTATTCTCCACCTCGTAGAAAGTGGCAACGGCATTGCCCTGGTCATCTTCTCCCACATCAAAATTTGACCAGACATCCCAGGTTTTTCCGCCGTCAGTAGAGATTTCCCCTGTAACTTCAGCGTATTCTGGCAATTCCAAAAGGGTAAAGTGAGCGGAACAGGTGATTTGCCCGCTCCATTTAGCATCGGTCACTACCAGTTGATCTGGTTGATACCAATGTACCGTTATAGTAAGCGGGACCATAGAAGGTATGGTTTGCCCACTTTCGTCCAAAAATGAACCGGTGAAGGTGCATTCTCCCGTGGTATGCCCATCATAGGAACTTGTATCCCAAGATACAGGCAGTTCCATCCTTTCTTCTTGCCCCTGCTCCTGTATATTTGTAAGGAGAGTGGATGGCAACTGTGAGAAATCCAAGGGTGTCCCCTTCTCAAGCCAGAGATCATCAGGAGCATCATAAAGATTGTCGACAGTTGGGGGAGCCCATTGCACCAATTCCTGTGGAATCTGGGAATCGGTAATAGAAATTGAAGATCCGGGTTCCTGAAGAATAAAGAGACCCTCTCCTATAATGTCTAAGGTGATAGTGGTAAGCTTCAAGGTTCCCCCGGCTTTCACAATAATAAGGGGAGCTTGTGATACATCCCCCGATATAACAGGACTGGCCTCTTGGTCGCTGCCTATAGACAGTGTTCCAATACTCAAGGTTCCCCCTTTTTCTACCACGATCTGGCCCGCAATTTCCACAGTCAGATTACCGGTATACATCCCCTCCGGCAGCTCCTGACCCGCAAATTGAGGAGATATTGTGGTATAGCTCACCGTTTCTCCCTCTCCAATCGTGCAGCCTTCCAGTGTAACAGTATGGGAAGGCACATCTGTAGTGGTATGGGCAGAAGCTGTGAGAAAAAAGCTTCCAACCAAAAACAGGGACCAAAGAAGAATGGCTGCTTTTTTCATAAGCATATAGAACGACTCCCCCCGTGTGAGGTAATAATTGATGATAAGACAGATCAAAAAAAATATACTGCCGCTATTATTGGTGATATTGGCTTCGGCAGTGGTTTACGGCATATGGTTTCAATGGGATAATAAATACACCTCTGCCCTTCCGGGTGGATATGGCTACAATGTGTGGCAGCAAGAGCAAGATGAGATAGGCTTCCTAGTAGACGGATGGGAATACTATCCCGGACAATTGCTGGAACCAACAGACTGGGAAAATGGACGAAAACCGGAGGGATATACCTACATTGGAGAATACCCCAACTTCTCCTCCCAACTGGGCAGCCCCTATGGGGTCGCCACTTATCGAATGATAGTGGAGGATGCCGATTCAGGGCTTGTCCTTTATGTTCCAGAGTTGCTGTGCGCCGGAAGGGTGTATATTGATGGTGTGCTAGTAGGCGAACAGGGGAGCATCGAGCCATATTCTCCTCTGGTATCCAATGAAATCTATTCGATAGAAGGAACAGGCAGCATAGAAATCGTGATACAGTGCGCCAACTATTCCCACTACTATTCGGGTATGTACTACCCTCCCGCTATCGGTACTCTTTCTGCCGTACTCAAAATGATGATTCTCCAGCTGGTAGTTTACGGGCTGCTGTGTTTCGTCTCTTTAAGTGTGGCTCTTTCTTATTTGATACAGTATCTGCTAAGCCGCGACCAGCTGATGGGGTGGGCAGGCCTTTTGAGTCTGGCTTTTTCTTTACGGGTGTCCTATCCCTTTTTCCGTGCTTTAGGAATTTCGTGGATAAAAGCACTCCATGCTGTGGAAGATGTGGGCGGCAACGTGGTACTCCTATGCGCCATCATACTGGCAGGAAAATTGTGTGGCATGGAGCAACACCGCTTCCATAGAAAGGTAGCCATTCCCGCAGCAGCAGGATTATGCCTGTTTACTCTCATTTTCCCTGTGCTGATTTTACCATACGCTCCTATATTTATCAACGCATACGGATCGATTTTATTTGTGTGGAAAATTTTCACAGCAGGATACCTTATCGTGTTGGCCAGCCATACCATATCCACCGATGAAGCACTTAGCCAGTATCTCATATGTGCGGCAGGAATCTATGGGATGTGGATGTTGGCTTCGGTGGTACTAGCCAATCGATTTGAACCCATTTATGGGGCTTGGCCAGAGGAATATGGCGGGTTTGCCCTGGTGTTGGGATATGCGGCGGGTATGGTTCGGCGTGGAGTGCGCTTGGAACAGGAAAACCAACACCTTACCCTTCATCTTCAAGAGGAAGTAGAGCGAAAAAACCAAGGAATCGAGACATTGCTCTCGGAACGCAGAGAACTTCTGGCCAATTTGCTCCACGATGTAAAAAATCCCCTATCTGCCCTGCGCGGATATGCCGAATTAGTACGAAGCGGAAGTGTAGATCTGGACCCAGAAACAGCAGGATATCTGGATGCTTTAAGCCAACGTGTAGAGGTGGTGGGAGATCGTTTTTACTTATTACAAGAATTTTCGCGAGGAGAACGGGGTATGTTTTCTCGGGAATCCATTTGCTTAAACGAATTTCTAAAGGAGTTTCACCAACAAAACCGCCCAGATTTAGAGCTGTCTGGGATACATTTTACCCTTACGCTGCCGCCTCAAAATCTGTTCGTGCAGGGAAACAGGGAGCGGATGCGTATTGCTCTGGAAAACTTGTGCTTCAATGCCCTCTCTTTTACCCCAGAAGATGGTAACATCGACCTATCTCTTGCTTTGGAGGACGGATACGCCCTTGTTGCTGTGCGGGATACAGGAGCAGGGATCGATCCTCAGGTCCTTCCCCGCATATTTGATCGTGGATTCACCCAACGACCCGATAACAGCGGCGAAGGCTTAGGGTTATATCTGGTGCGCGCCATTACTTTAGAGCACGGCGGCACGGTATCCGTTTCTTCAGAACTGGGAAAAGGAAGTGTATTTACTCTTCGGCTGCCTGTGGTAAAACAGTCCTAAAAAAGCACCGTCGGTATCGGCGGTGCTAAAAACAGGTTATGTAATAATTTCGATTCAAATTAAAACAAAAAAGAGGTTGATATACATCAACCTCTTTTTACACAGTGGTGGACGTTAACAGACTTGAACTGCTGACCCTTCGCACGTCAATTTTCTTTAAAAACTTTTTTTCTTAAAGTTTCCACATCAACATGAGCGTACCTCTTACGAAGCATTTTAAGATCTGTCCACCCTCCCATCAGCGAGATTGTAAAAATATCCACATCGTCTTTTACCCATAAAGTAGCTCTTGTATGTCGAAGCTCATGTACAGATAAAGCGGGAATTTGAGGATAACTCAAAACAAGGTCACTCATAAACTTTTGATACACCCGCTTAGTCCAATTATCTGGTGAATAGGCAAGACCTCTAGGACTATAAAAAATAAATTGGGGATGGACTTTTTCAATAGAACGATTGTGATGACTAATTTGAATTTCGCGAGGAATTTTCGAAATAAACTTTGCTAAAACCCTAGAAATAGGGATCTGCCTATTTCTGTACTGGTTTTTTAACCCAGAGGATGTAGTTTTCCATTTTCCGGTCTCTATGTCTTTTACATTGACAGTTCCACGCCTAATCCACAGACTGGGATTTTCAGAATCGTTAAAATCTATCCATTTTAGCCCTAATAGTTCACTTCTTGAAATTCCTGTTTCGAGCAACGTCATAATTGCTATCCCATAAGGATGTTGAGAAGCGTATTGCCATACTATCTGATATTCTTCTTCCGTGTATGCCCGCTTTTGAGGTGGCAGAATATTGCTGGAAAGATGAATATTTTTTGTGACAGGGTTTTTGGAACACAAATCATTTTCAATGGCTGTATCATAAATTGATTTCAACGCAGATTTAATTTTTTTCTGAGTTTCCAATGATAAAATATCAATCTGTTTTCGGAAATAATTTTGTACATCTAAGGGTTTGATTTCCGAAAGCTCTTTGTTTCCAAACTCTGGAATCAGGTGGCAACGAACTGGATTTACATAAGTTCCCCAGTAGGTGTTATCCTTAACGTAGTCTTTTTTATAAATCTCCAACCAACATTCTGCCCAATTTATGAACAACATTTCTAAGCATCTCCTTAATAAATAAAAATGATATAATAACGGAGACACTCATTACATTTACAAATTTATTATAAATTTGAATTATGCATAAAGCAAGATTATTGTGAAAGGAAGTGAAACAGATGATCACATTGAAATGCACATCCCCAGGCATCTCTGCGGCAGCAGCCCCCATCAGCAAACCTCCATAGGTACGACATAATGTCGTACCTGCAACGTCGTATCAAAGGATACGGCGTTTTTTATTACTGCGACATAATGTCGCACTTGGGAAAAGCAGCCTAAATAAAGCTACAAACAAAAGGAGTGGGATTACAATGAAGGATAAATATACCCTACCTACAGCTTTCCTATATGGGGAAGAAAGTGACCCGGAAAGTTACTGGTTTTTAGAATCAGACAAAGAGAAAATCCTTGTCCATCTTTCAGAAGCCATGAGACGTCCACAAGGCTATTTGTGGGCCACCGAATTTGGAGGTTATATAGACAGTTTTTGCGAGTCTCTCGAAGTGGTAAAAGCTTATCCTTCCGGCTCCAGAATACTTCGATACAGAAAATATGAAGTGGATTTGGGAGAATACACACAACTCTTTCTCTGTAAACCCCGTGAAAATAAAGGCGGATTTAGGTAACTGGTTAAAATTAAAGAAGGAAGTGAAACAGATGATCACATTGAAATGCACCTCCCCAGGCATCTCTGCGGCAGCAGCCCCCATCAACAGACATCCATAATAAGTACGACATAATGTCGTACCTGCAGCGTCGTATCAAAGGATACGGCGTTTTTTTATTACTGCGACATAATGTCGCACTTCCAAGAAAGGGGAAAACAAAATGAAAACCACCATTATCTCTATTGCAATCGAAAAAGGCGGCGTAGGCAAAACCACCACGACCCTGAACATTGGGGCCGGATTACATCTGCTGGGAAAAAAGGTGCTGCTGGTAGATCTGGATCAGCAAAGCCACCTGTCCAGATGGCTGGAATATGAGCCGGACGGGAAACCGGCCATCAGTGAACTGATCTATCAGGAGGTATCCGGTATCCGCAGCAATGACAACTCCGCTTTTGTCCGGCACAGTGACCGGGAAGGGGTAGACTTTATTCCTGCCAATAAGATGTTGGGCGGCATCTATGCCATCTTGGGAGCAGATGGACAAAGCAATACTGTATTGTCAAGAATCTTTCACCAGGAATTTTTTCAGCAATATGATTTTATCCTGTTTGACTGCCCCACGGCAGTGGATAACCTGCTGGTGTCCAACGCGCTGCTATGCAGCGATAAGCTGCTGATTCCGGTACAGGCAGAAAAATTCGCCTATGAGGGCATCCCTCCCATGCTCCAGCGTTATATGGCCATCAAGCAGACACAGGACATTGCCCCGCTTTTGGCTGGATTTCTGGTGACCATGTATAATGGCCGGACTACCATGTCAAAAGACGTACTGGGAGCCTTACAGGAAAGCTATGGGAAGCTGGTGTTTTCAGAACCTGTTCCCATGCTGCAGGAAGCCCGGAACAGTACAGATGAGGATAACCGTCAGTGCGGCAGTCTGGTTCGATATGGCAGCAGCCGTGTCGGGCAGGCGTATTTAGCAGCGGCAAGAGAGCTTGTCGATCAGGAGGCGGCACAATGAAAACACAAACCATGCCCACATTGGAGCAGGCCTACAGCGGCACCTTATTTGGGAGTGCTGCTCTCCAGCAGAATGGGACTTCTGTGATCGAGATCGACCCCAAGGAGCTGATCGAGATTGAGGATCAACCTTTTTCTCCCTATCCGCCGGGAAAACTGGCCGAACTTGCGGAAAGCATCCAGAATAATGGGCAGATGACGCCCTGCAATGTCCGCCGCAAAGATGGGAAGTATTACATCCTGGCCGGGCGCAATCGGAAACGGGCCTGCGAACTGGCTGGAGTAAAGGTGCGCTGCATCGTGGAGGAATATGATGACGCCAGCGCCGATCTGGTATTGACAGACACAAACCTATATCAACGCCGCCAGCTCTCTCCTTCGGAGCTGGCGTTTGCTTTCCAGATGCAGAAGAAAGCGTATCTGGCAAAGGGCGGCAAGAAAAGCACCCGAGCAATTGCCGATGCACAGGGACAGGATGTGCGGACGGTGCAGCGTTACCTGAAACTGACGGAACTGAACCACGGTTTGCTGGAACTGGTAGACCAGGGCCGGATTCCAGTGGCTGCCGGTGCAGAACTCACCAAGCTGTCTGAAGAAAACCAGGAAGCCCTTTTGCAGTACCTGTCAGAGAATCCGAAACAGGGGGTGAAGGATAAAGACCTCCCTCTACTTTTGGAGGAAGGTCAAAAAAGGAATTTTGACGGCAGCAGCCTGGCTCAGATATTCCAGGCAGCCCCAAAATCGAAAAGAGAGAAAAAGGCTCCCCAGCCCCCAAAGGAGCAGGTGGAAGAAACAGAGCCTACAGGAAAAGAACTTCCCGCTACTTCAGTTGCATCACTACTTGATGCTTGGAGTAACAACGCCTGCCTGGGATATATCCAGCAGGCATTGGAAAGCTTGGCTTACGGCGAATCGGATATTTCGGAAATTCTTTCCGCTGTCCAAAAAGAGTTTGATAGAACCACTGTACAGGAGGCACAGCAGCACTATGAAAACGGGTCATATTAACTGAAAGAAAGCGTGGTAAAACATGTCAATCAAAAAAGACAGATTTTTTTGCAGGAGAAATTTGATATGCCAGGAAGGCTGTTCGAAGTGTGAGGTGTATGGAGAATGCTTTATGTGCACTTCTTTTGGATTTCCGGATCGCTGCCAATTATGCACAAGAAGCGAGGAGGTAAGTGAGATTGAAGGAAAGAGTCCAGCTGCGGGTGACCGGGCTTCCGAATGATGTGGAAAGTTGGCTGCGCATCATACGAAAAACTCCCGGCACAGAAATCATCGAGCAATCCAAGCCCTACAAAAACCGTGGGAGCCAAAAAATCCGAATCTATGTGAGCATAGCCTTTTCGGACGAATTACAATGTGATACAATAAGTACGACATAATGTCGCACTTGAATGGTTTGGAGGTATTATGTATGGAGATTCAATATAAAAAAGTAGGAGATTTTCTGCTCCCTGAATTCCCCGAAGAAGAAAAGGAACAGGAAAAGCCGACCTTGTCCTATTTTGGAAACAGACGGCTGAAATACCTGCGGGAGGAGCTGCCTGAAAAATACATCAGTCTGTTGGAATCAGGCCGTTTGTGGGCGCATTTACAGGAAGTTGACGAACAGGCCTGGGAGTTCTCAGACCGATATGTGA
>CALWIS010000212.1 GCA_944380795.1 uncultured Clostridia bacterium
CCCTGCCTTGGGCGGGGCTTTGTAATATTGATTGTTTTTACAACAAGCAGGAGGTAAACGCTATGTCCACTTATATGCCCAAAGCTGGTCAGGTTGACCGCAAGTGGTATGTGATCGATGCTGCCGGCAAGCCCCTGGGCCGTGTGGCAGCTCAGGCTGCTGTGCTGCTCCGCGGCAAGCACAAGCCCACCTTTGCTCCCCATGTTGACTGCGGCGACCACGTGATCATCATCAACTGTGCAAAGGCTGTTCTCACCGGCAAGAAGCTGGAGCAGAAGCACTACTATCATCATACTGGCTGGATCGGCCATCTGAAAGATGTCCGCTACGACACCCTGATGGAAAAAGAGCCCGAGAAGGCTATGGAGCTGGCTGTTAAGGGTATGATCCCCCACAATTCCATTGGCCGCGACGCTATGAAGCGCCTGCGCCTGTTTGCCGGCAGCGAGCATGTTCACGCTGCTCAGCAGCCCCAGAGCTGGGAACTTTAAGGGAGGAGGAAGCAGACTATGTACGAGAAAGCACCTTATTTTTACGGAACCGGCCGGAGAAAGAGCTCCGTTGCCCGTGTAAGACTGTATCAGGGTACCGGCAAGGTAACCATCAATGATCGTGATATTGACGATTACTTTGGTCTTGAGACTCTGAAGCTCATTGTCCGTCAGCCTCTGGCTGTTACCGGCACCGATGAGAAGTTTGATATCGTTTGCCGCGTTGCTGGTGGCGGCGTTACCGGTCAGGCCGGCGCTATCCGTCACGGCGTTGCCCGCGCACTGCTGCAGTACGATTCTGAGAACCTTCGTTCCACTCTGAAGAAGGCAGGTTTCCTGACCCGCGATCCCAGAATGAAGGAACGTAAGAAATACGGTCTGAAGGCTGCCCGCCGCGCTCCTCAGTTCAGCAAGCGCTGATTTTTGCAAAGTGTATTGGAGATTCCCGAAAGCCTATGGCTTTCGGGAATTTTTATGCAAATTCTCTTGTTTCAAACAATAATAACTACTTTTCCCTGTTTTTTTATTGTTGGAGATAGCCTTAAGTACAGAATAATAGAGAATTTGCCCTATGGCATGGTGATAAAGCTCGATTTTTATATTCCAGATCTCCTCCATGGTATGGGCTAAAATTCTGATCGTACGAATGATTTTAAGGCGATGTTATGAATGTTTTTGCATAGAATTGCTGTCAGAACAGTATAGTTCCGAGGATGGTTTTGTCTAGCAGTAATTTAATTTTAAAGGGGAAGAACAATATGTTTAAAAAACTTAAGCTCAAGCACTATTTGTTAACCGTTTTTTCTATTATTATCGTGCTGTCCACTATTTTGACCTTTGCCAGTGTGAGTGGTATTCTGATGCTTCGGAGTACCATGGACAGTTTTCTCAACAACACTCTTAACGCAGAAACGGCAGTTAAAAATTCTCGTATTTCTGTTAACGTGGCAGCCCGTGATTTAAGAGAGATGGTATTAGTAGAGGACCAGTCTTCCTATGATTCCCTGAAGGAAAATATTTCAAAAAACTTGAATACCATTACAGAACAGGTGGAGGTATTTAAGCAAGCCCACGGCGAGGAGGATGGTCTGGCTAAGACTTATGAGGATGCGTTTAATCAATGGATTGAAATTGCTAATCGCGCCATTTCTGAGCTGGATCAGGGAGATAAGGAAGCAGCTAAAACTATTATTATCAATGAGTGTTCTCCAACGCTTTCAAACTTGGTGTCCATTGCGACTCAGATTGACCAAGTTATTACAGAGGAGAAAAACGAGAATGCAGCGGCGCTTCAGCAGGAGGTCGTTGTTGTAATCGTTCTGGCAGTAGGCTTGTTTGTGATTATTTTGATCATCAGCCTTGGTTTTGCGTTCCGTGCTACTGCCAACATCACCGGAGCTACCCGTAAAATTATGAACGCAGTCACTGCCTTGTCCAAGGGAAATCTGCACAATGAAATTGACTATCAGGCTAAAAATGAGTTTGGTGAGTTGGTCAGCAATATGAACTTCTCCTTCCAAGAGCTGAAGAAGTATGTGGATGCCATTGGATACGCCATGGGTGAGTTTTCTCAGAAAAACTTTGATGTCAACTTCTCTATTGAGTTTTTAGGAGATTTTGAAAATATTCAGAAATCCATCATCAGTTTCCGTGACCAGATGTGTTTGGTTATGACTGAGTTTAACAACGCCGCTGTGCAGATTAGCTCAGGTGCCAATCAGGTAGCCGATGGGGCTCAGAGTTTGGCTGAAGGGGCTGCGCAGCAGGCCAGCGCTGTGGACGAATTAGCCACCACCATTGGAGAGGTCAATGAGCAGATCCAGAAAACGAAGGAAAATGCTGAGCAGGCTCGTACCCAGACCAACAACACCAGCGAACAGATGATGAAATGTAATGCACAGATGCAAGAGTTGATTTCCGCTATGACAGAAATTAGCAATAAGTCTATTAAGATCAGTGCTATTATGAAGACCGTAGAGGATATCGCCTTCCAGACCAATATTTTGGCATTAAACGCAGCAGTAGAGGCTGCTCGGGCCGGTGAAGCCGGAAAGGGATTTGCAGTGGTAGCCGACGAGGTGCGTACCTTGGCGGGCAAATCAGCGGAAGCTTCCACAAGCACCGCCACTTTGATTGAAGAAACCACTGTGGCGATTGAGAACGGCACCCAGATCGTAGAACAAACCGCTCAATCTTTGGTAGATGTAGTGGAGGATTCTCAGGTAGTAACGGAAGTAGTCGGCCAAATTGCAGATATGGCAGTCCAGCAGGCTGAAATCATGGGCCAGATTACCAATGGTGTGGAACAAATTTCCGATGTCGTTCAAACAAATTCCGCTACCTCGGAGGAAAGCGCCGCTGCCAGTGAAGAGCTGTCCAGTCAGGCACTGGTTATGAAGCGTTCGGTAGATACTTTTAATCTGATGGACATTTCCCAATGAATTTAGTTCGGAAAATAAGAGCTGGTTTTTAGGAATGGATCGTACATTCCCCGACAGTATTTCTATGTTTAAGAGATAATTAGTTGGGTGGAATACGCAAAATCGCACATATTTCCTTTGCAAAGGTACCGCTTACCACTGGTTTGCGGTACCTTTTTATATAAAATTATACAACAGTCATAATATTGTGGAAAATATAAGGTTGTTATCATCAAATATATGGTTTTATAGATGGGAAATGACTTAAAAGTATGATTTAATAAAAGCAGAAAAAGAAATCAGGGCAATGGTTGCCCCAGTTGAAAAAGGAGAATGAGAAGAGGCAGAGAAAAGTTTAAAGATAGGGACTTTCTCTGCCTTTTCCTAAAATGGAGGATGCGATATGATGGGTACGATTGTGATGACCGGAAGTAACAATGAAATGTGGATCATTATAGGAACCATTGTATTGATAGCCGCTGGAATCGGGCTGGCTACTTTAGCGGTAATACGAAAGCGTCGGATGTAAATAGTCATTTTGACCAACGATTTTAAAATTATGATTATAAAGCACGTTCATAGTTGAGTCATAGTTGAGGGCGCTTTTTGATGATAAAACGATAATGTTTGAAAGAACAGTTTGTTTACAATCTGAAAAATATTGGATATATAAAAGAAAATTCAAGGGGAAATAGAAAAGATTTTTTCGAAAATGACATAAAAATACACATATGCCCCAAATAGAAAAACAAAAATTTTACAAGTTTGCGAAAAATGCCGTTTTCTTCCCAAAAAATTCATAATTTGCAGGAAATGTTTATTTTGCACAAAAAACTCCATTACTTTTTGACGCAAAAAGATAACATTTTTATAGGTGTATCTAACAAAAATGATATGTTGAAATTGCGAAAAAAACTTTATAATATAGCCATAAAGTATTTACAGTTGGAATTTGATGTTTTGGTGCAAAAGTTGAGGTTCGGGCCAAGGTGCTGAAACAGACAAATCCACATCCTGACTCAAACTGCAAAAGAGGAGGAGACGACATATGTCAAAGACGAGCAATCCCACGGGCAAGGTCCATAAGAAGCGTTGGGATCGAGATGATACCGAGCTTTCGATTCTTGCCCTCCCTACCACGGTCTGGTACATACTTTTCAGCTTCCTGCCGATGGTGGGTATTATCATTGCCTTTAAGGACTATAAGATCCAGGGTTCTTTCGTTGAAAGTATGATCCGAAGCGAGTGGTGCGGGTTTGATAACTTCATGTTCCTGTTCAGGAGCAATGATATTTGGATTATCCTGCGTAATACACTGGGATATAACCTGCTCTTCATTGTGTTGGGTATCGTTCTTCCCGTTGCCGCTACCCTGATGATCACGATGCTGCATGGCAAGCGTCTGGCAAAAGCTTATCAGACCGCTATGTTCATGCCTTACTTCCTTTCTTGGGTTGTTGCAGCAGCTCTGGTGTGGGCATTCCTGAGCACCGATAAGGGCTTGATTAACATGCTGTTTTTCGCGGATGACCATCAGCAGTGGTATATGAAGCCCGAAATTTGGCCGTATCTGCTTACTTTCCTGAATGTTTGGAAGGGCCTCGGCTATGGCATGGTCGTGTATCTGGCAACCGTAACCGGCATCGACCGCTCTCTGTATGAAGCTGCTGTTATTGACGGCGCTTCCATTTGGCAGCAGGTAAAGAGCATTACCCTGCCTCTGATGAAGAGCGTTATCATTATGATGTTCATTATGGCAGTTGGCCGTATCTTCTACTCCGACTTTGGTCTGTTCTATCAAGTTCCCAGACAGTCCGCTACTTTGAATCCTGTGGTGCAAACGCTGGATGTGTATGTGTACAATATGTTGAAGCTTGGCACCACCAGTATGGCTTCCGCAGCTGCTTTTGTGCAGTCGGTCGCTGGCTGTATCACCATTCTGGCAGCCAATGCACTGGTTCGCAAGATCGATCCCGACAGTGCAATGATTTAAGAAGGAGGCGGAGAATATGGCTAAAAAAGAAAAAGTAGCTCTGGATGGGCTCGAGAAGTTTAACCGCATCTCCCATCCTACTAATATCTTGTTCAACCTGCTTTTCGTTATTTTTTCCCTTACATGTATCATTCCCGTTCTATTGGTTCTGGCAATCTCCGTTACCAGCGAACAAGCAATCAATAAGTTTGGTTATCACCTGATTCCCCAAGCTTTTTCTGTGGAAGGCTACGCATTCCTGATGAAGCAGGGCACCATGATTGCACGTGCTTTCGGTGTTTCTCTGCTTGTAACAGTAGTTGGTACGGTTTTGGGCGTTCTGCTTACCACTGCCATGGGCTATGCTATGAGCCGCCCCAACTACAAGCTTAAGGGCCTGCTCACTTGGATCGTATTTATCCCCATGGTGTTTAACGGCGGTCTGGTTTCCACTTACTTTGTGGTGGGCAGCTTGTTAGGTCTGAAAAACACTTTGGGCGCTCTGATCTTCCCTCTGGCAGTTAGCTCCTTTAACGTAGTTATTTGTAAGACATTCTTTAAGCAAACCGTACCAGATTCTCTGATTGAATCTGCTAAGATCGACGGCGCTGGGCAATTCACAATTTTCTTCCGTATTGTGCTCCCTATCTCCCTTCCGCTGTTGGCCACTATCGGCTTGTTCCTTACATTTGCCTACTGGAACGACTGGTATCAGTCCATGCTGTATATCGACCAGGCCGGATTAAAGAGCTTGCAGGCTTTGCTGAATGATATCATGAGTGATATTGCAGCTATGTCGTCTCAGATCGCAAACTTGGGTGCAGAAGGTGCGGCAATCGCAGCCAATATGCCTGCTGAATCTGCTCGTATGGCTATCGTGGTCATCGTGGTGTTCCCCATTGCTTGCGCATATCCCTATTTCCAGAAGTACTTTATTTCCGGCCTTACCGTGGGCGCTGTAAAGGGCTAATTCCATTGTTTCCCCGCCGGGGGACCCCGGCTTAAGAATATCAAAATTTGTGATTTTGATCAGGAGGAAAAGTTATGAAGAAAACACGCATTCTTGCGCTGGCTATGGCTCTGGCCATGGGCGCAACCGCTTTCACAGGCTGTTCCGGTGATCAGGGCTCCGGTTCTGAGACTGATAGCAGCAACGGCGGCAACTCTGGGAGTGGCGAGGTTGTCAAGCTGTCCTGGTATGGCATTGGCGATACTCCTACCGCTGGCTTTAACGATTCCATGGTTGAGGTAAACAAGTACCTCAAAGAAAAGCTGAATGTTGAACTGAACTATGTGATCTCCAACTGGGGCGCATACGAGCAGAAGTTCAACACCATGGTAAACGGCGGCGACTACTTTGACATTATGTTCGCCAGCAACGTTTACTACAGCCGTTTTGTTTCCAAGGGCGCATTCATGGATATCAGCGAGAAGGTTAAGACTGCTTCTCCCGACCTGTATGAGATGACCCCCGAAGTTCTGTGGGATGGCGTTACCATCGACGGCAAGATCTATGGCGTTCCCACCTATAAGGATTCTTCCCTGACCCAGTTCTGGTTCTTTGACCATGACAAGGTTGAGAAGTATGACATCGACGTGAAGTCCATCAAGACCATGGATGATCTGGATGAGATCTTCTACAAGGTTAAGGAAGGCGAAGAGGCTGAGACTGGCGAGACCTACTATCCGGTATACCTGACCAAGGGCAACCCCTGGAACGGCTTCTTCAACGATTTCGATGACCTGTGCAGCGGCGTTGGCGCTATCGGTGTTCGCATCGACGATGAAAGCCGCAAGGTCGTAAACGTGCTGGAGGACGAGGAAGTTCTGCACAACCTGGATCTGCTCCACAAGTGGTTCAAGGATAAGATCATCAACCAGGATGCTAACGTTTCCGATGGTCCGTATTATGAGGGCTTCTTTGGTTCCGGTCAAGGCTGGCCGTCTGCTGATGTAACTTGGGCTCAGGGTGCACACCTGGAGAAGGTTGACGTTACCGATCCTATCGATGGCCCCTTCTACACCTCTGCTACCACCCAGGGCTCCATCAACTGCCTGTATGCAAACAGCAAGTATCCGGACGAAGCTCTGAAGCTGCTGGAACTGGTTAACACCGACACCAAGCTGCGCGACATGCTGCAGTTCGGTAAGGAAGGCGTAGACTTCGAGTATACCGAGAAGGACGGCAACCAGGTCGTACATCGCATCAGCACCGATAACTACAAGGGACCGGCTGGCTACAGCATCGGCACCATCTTCAACCTGTCTCTGCTGGAAGACGAGAACCCCGCTAAGCTGGAAGAAATCAAGGGCCAGAATGAGGCTGCTGAAAACTCTGTTTGCATGGGCTTCACCCTGGATACCTCCAACATCGAAAATGAGATCACCGCTTGCAACTCCGAGTGGAGCACCTACAAGGCCGACATGCTGACCGGTGCAAGAGATCCCAAGGAACTCGTTCCCGAGCTGAAGGAGAGACTGAAGTCTGCTGGTATCGATACCATCATTGCTGAGGCTCAGAAGCAGGTTGACGAATTCTTCAACAAGTAATTCAACTAAAATGGCAGCAGGAGTATCCTGCCCATAAGCAAGGCGGAGGCAGGGCCTAACGGCTTTGCCTCCGCTCTTTCTTTTTCGTTTTTCTAATAAAGAAAAAAGTTTAGAAAATGCTGTGCAGATGTCCTTTTTTGCGGTATAATAAAACCATCCGAAAAGATACCTCGGATTATTTTGGGGTATTGCAGGGAGGATAGGTATGCGCAGCCAGTTTTTTAATTACCAAATTTACAGAAGACGTTTTACTCTTGCTGTAATCTTGGTTTTTCTTTTCAGTACCTTGCTTTTGGTAGGAATCCTAGCTTTTTTTGTTAGCAGTTGGGCCTCTCAGCATCAGCAAGAATCAAAAAAAAGCTTTGAAACGATTTTGAAGCGGGTGGAAACAGAAGAAGAATACGCAGAGGATTATGTGTGGGATATCTACTCCTCTTTACCTTTGATGGACGATGCAGATGCTTTTTTCTCCGCCAATGATGAAGCCGATTACATTTCACTTCGGGCAGAGCAAAGCCTTTCTTCCTCTATACAGATCCGTTCTTTTCCCCAATATCTCCGCAACAGCTTAACACGTCGAGGTGGTTATATACGGGGGATCTCCATCCTTTCAAACACCAGTCCCAGCAAGTCTTTAACCATGGATATTACAGGAAATCTACAGATTCAATATGGGGATTCCGGCACATTTCGTTTTTCGCAAAACTGCTGGACAATTGCCACCTGTCCGGTCCGGATATCCGGCAGACTGGATAAGGCATTAGGAGAGGTCCGCTTTTGGGCGGATGCTAATGAGATTTTTTCAGTAGATCATTCCTATGTGGGCAGTTGTGCGGTCGTAGATCATAATGGTAGACTTTGGGCATTGGATTCTTCCAACGAGGACAGTACCAAGTGGATCCAAACGGCAGCAAAAAATGGAGATGCCAGCGGTAGTTTTTGGCAGGATGGACGATGGGTATTATATAACTGTAATCAGGATCCCGCCCAGCAGTTTTCTTTTGTTACCGTGGTGGGTTTAACAGAGCTTTTGAGTGCTAACCGGGAAATGATTTGGATGTTGGCATTGGCGATTTTACTGTTGGATTTTTCGGTTGTCATGTTCATTTACTGGAGCATGCACTACGATTCCGTTTTCTTGGGATATTTGTTGGGAATCATCGAGCGAGTAGAGAGAGGCGATTTTAAAGGGGTTGCCGCTATGAAGCGGCCGTCCTTCCAAGGAAAGGACGAGTACTCTCTTATATCAGAAGCACTGGAAAATATGAGCCAGGCTTTGGATGAATACATTCTCAACGAATATCGTTTGAAGATCAAACAGCAGGAAACCGCTATGCTGGCCATGCAGCATCAGATCAATCCCCATTTTCTTTACAATACGCTGGAAGCTATCCGAGCGAAAGCATTGATGGAGAAAAACCCCTTAACCGCAGACGCTATTGCTCTGTTAGGTGATCTTTATCGGGATATGGTTCGCAAAGAGAGTGTAGTGTTTTTCTGGGAGGAGAAGGATCTGCTGGAAAACTATTTGCAGATTATGATGCTGCGGTTTCCAGACAGTTTTGTTTATCAGATTACTTTAGATCCTGTATTATTGGAAAAGAAAACCCCAAAATTTTGGTTGCAGCCTTTGGCAGAGAATTTCTTTTCTCATGGCTTTGATAGGAACAGTGAATACAATATCTTGGTAGTTACCGGAGAGGCAGAAGGAGACGGCTGGCGTATCGAAATGATCGATAATGGCTGTGGGATTCCTGAAGAAAGACTCTCTGAGATTAACGAAAAAATGCGCTCCGGGGAAGAAACACCGGGGACATCTATTGGCCTGCGAAATGTATACATCCGTTTGGCTTATTATTATGGAAAGAAATTTTCCATGGAAATCAAGAATAACCCAGAGGGAGGCACCTGTATTTCCATTTATATTCCCAACAAGGAGGCTTCTGATGTACACACTGTTGATAGTTGACGATGAACCCAACATCCTTATGGGGATGAAAGCCCTGATCGACTGGGAAAGCTATGGCGTTACCCGTATTGAAACTGCCACCAGCTGTGCAGACGGTTTGGTGCGTGCAGTGGATACCCGCCCTCAGCTGGCCCTGATCGATGTGTGCGTTGGCAAGGAATTTGGACAGGACCTGGTGCGGCGCATTAAAGAGGCAGGGGTGGACTGTGCTTGTGTGATGATGAGCGGCCATCGGGAGTTTGGATATGCCTGCGAAGCTTTGCGATGCGGTGCTTGGGATTATCTGCTCAAACCTATCCGGGCAGATAAGCTCACCGCGGTAGTAGAGCTGATTATCCGGGAAAAACTGCATGGCACGGTAAAAAAGGTTTCCCGAGATGAAGAAGTTGACCCCATTTTAGACCGAAAGATTTCGGAGCTGCCAACACTCATTAATAAGCTGCTGGCTATGGTCCGGGCGGAATATCGGCAAAATATCACACTGAAATCGATTGCAGACCGGCTGCGGATGAACGCTACCTATTTAGGGCAGCTGTTTATTAAGGAAACGGGTCTGAAATTTTCAGAATATGTGATGCTCTACCGGTTGAACATGGCCCGGGACATGATCTTATATACAGACGAGAAGATCTCAGTCATTGCAGAGGAGGTAGGGTATTCTAACCTAAATTACTTTTATACCCACTTCCGCAATTACTTTAACATGACTCCTTCTGAGATGCGCCTTCAAGAAGAAGAAAAGCATCGGAAGGAATGAAAGGAGAAATTAACATGGCAAAAATCATTGGAAACGCATTGCCCAACATTCCTTGGCAGGACAAGCCTGCAAACCTGAACGCACCGGTATGGCGTTATACCGAAAACCCCATCATCAACCGCCACGATCAGAAAAACTCCAACAGTATCTTTAACTCTGCTGTGGTGCCTTTTGAAGACGGTTTTGCTGGTGTTTTCCGCTGCGATTCCCGTTCTGTCAGCATGGATTTGTTTCCGGGCTTCTCTAAGGACGGCCTGCATTGGAAGATCAATGATGATCCCATTGATTTTCAGGGAGATCCCGAGGTAATCAAGCGCGAATATCGCTATGATGCCCGTGTGCTGAAAATGGAAGACAAGTACTATGTGACTTGGTGTAATGGCGCCCATGGCCCCACAATCGGTATGGCTTGGACTACCGATTTCAAAACCTTCCATCAGCTGGAGAATGCGTTCCTGCCCTATAACCGCAACGGCGTTCTCTTCCCCCGCAAGATCAACGGGATGTACATGATGCTCTCTCGTCCTTCTGATACCGGTCATACTCCCTTTGGTGATATTTTCTGCAGCCAGAGCCCTGACCTGACTTTCTGGGGCAAGCATCGCTGGGTAATGGGTATTATCAACGACGATAAGTCTGCCTGGCAGTCCAAGAAGATCGGCCCTGGCTGTGTGCCTATCGAGACAGACGAAGGCTGGCTGATCCTGTATCACGGCGTTATCAATACCTGCAACGGCTTTGTATACCGCATTGGCGCTGCCCTGCTGGATCTGGACGAGCCTTGGAAGGTAAAGGCCCGCAGCCGTAACTACATCCTGGGGCCGGAAGAGCTGTATGAGTGCGTAGGCGACGTGCCCAACGTCACCTTCCCCTGCGCTGCTCTGACCGATGCAGAGACTGGCCGGATTGCCATTTACTATGGCTGTGCCGATACCGTTACCGGTTTGGCCTTCACTACAGTGGATACCCTGCTCGACTATATGCGTGAGTACCCTCTGGACTAAGCCCCTCCTTTCTATAATTATATAAGGAAACCCGCCGTGGGACATATGCCCATGGCGGGTTTCCTTATATATTTGGAGGGACTTTTACTCAAAAATGGTTTGATACAATCGATAGCCGCCGGAAAGGTTATATACCGTATATCCTTTTTGTTCCAGAATTCTTGCAGCGATATAACCCCGCAAACCGATTTGACAGGTGACATAGATGGTTTTTCCCTTGGGAATCTCATCCAGTCGGTCACGCAGGGAATCCAGCGGGATATTGATAAAGCCGGGAATAGTTCCAGCCATGTATTCCATGGGGTTGCGCACATCCAACAAAAAGCCGTTGGGGTCTTGGCTGATTTCCTGGAGCTGATCCCAGTGGAAAATCTTTACAATACCGTTTTGAATGTTTTCAATCACATAGCCTGCCATATTTACCGGGTCCTTGGCAGAACCAAAGGGAGGCGCATAGCACAGTTCCAGTTCGGTCAGGTCTTTTGCGGTCATGCCCGCGCGGATTGCGGTGGCGAACACATCGCAGCGCTTGTCCACGCCGTCATTGCCCACAATCTGCACGCCCAAGATTTTGCCGGTGTCTTTCTCAAAAATGGTCTTGATGGACATATTGGTGGCGCCGGGATAGTAAGTAGCGTGGTTGGCGGAGAAGGTGAAGGACTTCTCATAGTTGAGATGCAGGGCCTTAGCGGTCTTTTCGGTAATACCGGTGGAGGCCACCGCCAAATCGAACACCTTCAGGATAGAGGAGCCCTGGGTACCGGTATAACGGCTGGGAATACCACAGATATTATCGGCAGCAATGCGGCCCTGTTTGTTGGCGGGGCCTGCCAGGGGGATATAGCCCTTTTCGCCGGTGACAAAGTGGGTGATCTCAATCAGGTCGCCCACGGCATAGATGCCGTCAACGCCGGTCTCCATAGCGGAATTGACGATCAGTGCGCCTTTGGCATTGGCCGGAAGTCCGGCTTTGACTGCGATTTCGGAAGCAGGGCGCACGCCGATGGCCATGACCAGCAGGTCGGCATCAATGGTTTCGCCGTTGACCGTCAGGGAAACGCCGGTTTCGGTGTCCTCAATTTTCTGCAAGGCGCTGCCCAGCAGCAGGTGCAGGCCCTTCTGGCGCATATGGCCGTGTACCTGTGCCGCCATGTCGGCATCGATAGAGGGGATCACCTGGTCGGCCATTTCCACCAGCGTCACGTCCATGCCCAGGTCGCGGAGGTTTTCGGCCACTTCCAGACCGATAAAACCGCCGCCAGCTACCACAGCTTTTTTGGCCTGATGCTCTTCGATATAGGTCTTTACCGCCACAGTGTCGGGAATATTACGGACGGTAAACACCTTTTTGGAATCGATACCGGGAATAGGGGGCATAGAAGCGTCAGCACCCATGGAGAGGATGAGGGAATCATAGCTCTCCTCGTACTCTTCGCCAGTATTGTGGTTGTGAATGGTAATGGTCTTGTTGTCCGGCTGAATGGAGACCGCCTCGCTGAATACGCGGACGTCCACGTTGAAACGGGCCTTGAAGCTCTCGGGGGTCTGGAGAGTCAGCGCAGCGCGGTCCTGAATGGTGCCGCCCAGATAGTAGGGAAGGCCGCAATTGGCAAAGGAGATATAGGGCCCGCGTTCCACCACGACGATATGGGCGTTCTCGTCCAGACGGCGCAGCCGGGCAGCGGCAGAAGCGCCGCCTGCCACACCGCCGATGATGACAACTTTCTTTTGTTTCATAGAGATCGGTCCTTTCTGAAATTTTATGGCATTATTTCAATATGAGCGGTTGATAATCGCCCTATAGTTTTATATTGATAGGGGGGAAGGAGAGAGTTTAACCTTCACCACGATTTTTGGCTTTACAGATCAACTGGGTCATGGTGCCCATGGGGCAATACACACACCAGGAGCGGGGCTTAAACATGGCCATAGTCAGAATCCCCAGTGCGGTAGAAGTCAGCATCACGCTGTAAAAGCCAAAGGCAAACTGTGCCGCCCATGGCGTTACCATCCCATCGGTATAGGCCCACTGCCATGGCAGACGGAAAGTCCACAACAGGGTCACGGTCTCCTGTAAACTGCTGCTTCCAGCAAATACCAGCCAGGTAACATACAGCATATTGAAAAACATAATCATAAAAAAGGTGAGAAACCCGTACCGGAACCACTTGGAACGGATCCAGGCCGGAATGGGCTTATTCCGCGAAAGATGGAGCTTTTCTCCCAGTAGGCTAAACAACTGTCCACGTCCGCAGTATTTGTTGCAGTATGCTTTATTGCCTCGAATGACGGAGATCAATAGAGGAGTGATAAAACAGATCAGCCCCAGCCAGGCAAAAAGAATATTCACAAATCCTAAAATCAGATATAGTCCGGATGCGATCCAGAGCCAGTCATACCAATGGGTTTTCTTTTTCATGCTTCGGCCTCCCTGGAAATCATGGAAATAACGTCGGCTGGACAAGTTTTGGCGCACATTCCGCAGCCCACACACAACTTCGGATCAATTACCGCATACACGCCACGAGGAATTGAGATCGCCTTCCGAGGGCATACCTTCATACAGCAGCCGCACGCTACACATTCTTTTTGCGAAACTTTTGCCAGTTTCTTTACCATAAAAGCGCCTCCTGTTTCATTATAACACGATGATTTTATCATGTTTTGTAAAAGCTTTCTGTGTGCTGGTCACATAAGCCGACTATGTAAAAAAGATTGTAAAACAAGAAAACAAATATACAAATGGTATAATTGAAATTATAGTATCTGCATGGTATAATGAAAAATATAGAAAGGGAAGCGACGTGCTCTTTCTATATATAATAGGAAAGGGAGTGTGCACATGGCAGGAAAAAGCAATTGCGACTGCTGTGCAAGCTATGTGTTTGATGATGAATATGGGTATTACCGGTGTGATGTAAATTTAGACGAGGATGAAATGGAACAGTTCCTTCGTGGTACGCTGGATAACTGCCCATACTATCAGCCCTATGACGAATATAAAATTGTACAAAAGCAGAACTAAATAAACAAACCGTCAAAGGCCACAGCAGTGTCAAACTCGCCGTGGCCTTTGACGTGAATCGGTTACAAATATGATTGATGGATAGAAAAATAAAGAAATAAAAGTTGCAATAATATTCTTTAATTTTGCAGGATGATTTCAAGGGGGAAATCAATAATCTCGATAAATACTGAGTTTTTTGTAAATCTGCAACTTTAACTTTACAAATAGATCGAATAAAAATTCAATAAAAACAGAACGGTTACAACGGTAACAAAATTGTAACCGTTAATTTGTGTCACTTTGCACAGGGAAAAAAATGCGGGAAATGACCCAAAATTGAGGTTTCAAAGGATATAGGCCGGATTTTGTCTTTTATTTTTCTTTAAAAGACTATTAAAAATACAGGATACAGCGGTTTGCATAAAAAACAAGAATCTGTAAATTTGACATTCAGAAAAACAGTGCATATAATACCCTCAGCGTTGCAAATCCAAAATCTTAACACATCGACGCCGCGGAGCGTTACAGCCCCTAGGCGCAGGGCAAGACTAAAGGAGAAGCATTATGCAAACCAAATTGATGAAGACAAGAAAACGTACGACAAAGCGAAGCATCATGGTGCGGAATCTGACCGCGTTGTTTGTGATGATGGCTGTTTGCGTTGGTTCTGTTATTACAGTAATGGCAAAAACAGTTCAGGTGACCATTGCAGATAACGGAGAGACCACCTCTCTGAGTATGATGGACCCCACAAAAGAAAGCGTGTTGGACACAGCCGTACAGCATCAGCAGATCGCAGAGGTCACGGGAGATGACGAAGTCATCTATGATGAGGAGACCAACAGCCTCACCATTCGCCGTGGTATTGAAGTGATGGTTACTGCTGATGGAGAGAGCCGCAAGGTAAAGATGTATTATGGAGATACTGCTATGCAGGCAGTGGCCAAATCTGGTTTTACCATGGCAGATGACGATGTGCTTTCTCAGGATGCCGACACTGTACTGACCCAAGACACGCAGCTTTCTATTACCCGTTACTACCATGTGAATGTGACGGCTGACGGGAATACCCAAACCGTGCTGGTAGAAGAAGGGGACGTGAGTTCTGCACTGGCTGCGGCTTCTGTGACTTTGGGCGAAGAGGATTTTACCGATGTGGCATTGGAGGAATCCCTTTCTGAAGGCATGGAGGTAAAGGTCTCTCGTGTGACCTATGAAGAAGAATCGAAAACTGAAGTAGTCGATTATACGGTAAAGCAGGTGGAAACTGAAGATCTGTACAAAGGTGAAACCAAGGTGCAGACTCAGGGCGTAGAGGGCGAACGTACCATTACGTACCGCAATAAGCTGATTGATGGCGAAGTGGTAGAGACCACTGAAATCTCCAACGAGATCACCAAGGAGCCTGTACAGCAGGTAGAGCTTATCGGCACAAAGGCCCGTCCTGCCGGCTATGCCACCATTTCCGCAGACGGCACTCTGATCGACCACAACGGCAATACGGTTTCTTACACCAAGGCTTTGACCGGGCGCTGCACAGCGTATACCGGTGGTGGCTTGACGGCTACTGGCCGCCCGGCACAGTACGGAAACATCGCAGTAAACCCCAACGTGATTCCGTATGGCTCTAAGCTGTATATCTGTTCCCCTGATGGCTCTGTGGTTTATGGCTACGCTACCGCGGCAGATACCGGTGGGTTTGCCAGCCAGGGTTATATTATGGCTGACCTGTATTATGACACCTACCAGCAGTGCGCCAATTTTGGTGTACGTAACATGACGATTTATGTGCTGTCTTAAGACAGCAGAAAAAGAGGAGCGCTGAAAAGTGCTCCTCTTTTTGCATTTTCTCCTCTTGCAATGCGCAAAGGGGTAGAGTACAATAAATTGGTAATATACTGCGAAAGTTGTGGGAAGAACGCAGAAAACGAAAAAATGTTCGATTTTTTTCGTTGCCCCTCTTGCGTTTTTAAGTTGGTCGTGCTATGATAAAAGCGCAATCGAACATATGAGCGAATTTTGGAGGGGTAGATATGCTGAATCTGATAAGTGGCATACTGCTATTGTGTGCAGTGTCAGGGCTGGCCTGGTGGTATAGGCCTAAAGAAAGGGACAGCCTGTTGATTTGTGGGATCGGCCTGTTTATGGGTTTCCTTTCTTTGCTTATGAGTGACGGGCTGTTTTCTTTGCAGATTATTGAGCAGGGAATGCAGGTACTGGTGCTGGGAATGTGTTTTTGTCAGCTTCGCCGGGAAAAACGGCAAAGAAAGGGTCGCGTAGCTGTGAGGCGAAAAATCGTAAAGCCGGCAGCAACAACAGAAAAGCCCAAAACAGAAAATTTCCGTCCGTGTGCTTGATTCGTTATCAGAGAAGTTTCTGTGCTTCCTTTCCCGATATCCAGTTACAGTGCAGATGAAAGGAAGAGAAGCGAGTATGGAATATGTGTATGCAGGAATGTGGTTGTTGGTAGGACTGATCTTGATTTTCCGTATGGGAAAGGAAAACAAGGTGTTTTATCTGGCAGGCGCATTCTTTTTGATTCTGGGTGGTTGGTGGTTAGCCAATGCCTTGACTGAACAAAACCTGTTTGCAGGCACTTGGGGAATTGTTCTACGGGTGATTACAGCAGTGGCTTTGGTTTTGCTGTGTGCAGTATTTTGGAAAACTTACCAGAAAGACCGGGCTGCTTTTGAGGCTAAGAAAAAACAGGATCAGAAAACGGAAGAGGGGGCTTCGGATTCCTCGGAAGATAAAGGAGATCCTGACCAATGGTAAGCTCCATGATTACCGTCATGGTTAAAGTGGCGGAGCTGTTTTTGATGATTGGGGTGGGGGCTGTCTGTTTCCGGCTGGGAATACTCACTCGCAGAGGTGTTAGCCAGTTGACTACCCTTTTGCTGTATTTAGTAGCTCCTTGCCTGATTGTTTCCTCTCTGGCAGGGGAGGGCGGAAATATTGCTCCAGAAGAACTTGCTTTGTCTTTGGGATTGGCAGTGTTGGCCCATGTATTATCCATTGGCCTGAGTTTTTTATTTTTTCGCCGGGAGCCTTTGCCCAGAAGGCAGGTGCTGCGGTTTTCTCTCATCTATTCTAATACTGGATTTATGGGCATGCCTTTGGTACAGGCGGTAGTAGGAACAGAGGGCGTCGTATATGCCTCTGTATTCATTTCCGTTTTTAATGTTTTTGTATGGACCCACGGCTACAGCCTAATGAGCGGTGGTGAGAGCTCGGGGTGGAAAAAAGTGGTGTTGAATCCCGGGGTTTTGGCGTTGGCGATAGGGCTGCCTCTGTTTTTCTTGGGATGGGATCTGCCGGAGCTGCTGCAAGTGCCTATTGACAGCTTTGCGGCACTCAATACTCCGTTGGCTATGGTGGTTATTGGCTGCAACATTGCGAGAATCCCCTTAAAGGAGATGTTTTCCGACCGATCTGTGTTTTTAGCTTCGGGACTGCGGCTCTTATTGTTCCCGGTGGTGTTCTTGGGAGCTGCATTTTTCTGCGGTCCTGCACCAGCGCTGCTGGTTTCCAGCGTGATACAGGCTGCCGCTCCATCAGCGGCCAACACGGTACTGTTTGCCACCCGTTTTGGTGGGGATGATAAATTAGCGTCGAAAATGGTGGCGGTTTCCTCTTTGCTTTCGGTGGCTACCCTGCCTTTGGTAGTATCCGCTGCACAAGCAGTATCAGAAGCATTATAGGGGAACCTTTTATGGATAGTTGCGTATAATAGAAAAGCGGTGGCTTTCGCCTGCCCGGGACGGCAGCCCCGCTTTGAGATAGGCCTCCTTTTCCAACTGGAAAAGGAGGCCTTTTGGTAGTGGGAAAACAGGGGGAGCCTTGCAATATAGGGGGAAATACGGTAGAATAAGAAAAAGAAAAAACCGGGCAAAGCCCGGAACTCATACAGAAAATGAGGTAATGATAGTATGCAGATTGCTCCTTCCGTTTTAGCAGCGGATTTTACAAAACTGGGCCAGGAGATCCAAAGAGTCTCCGGCGCTGATTATCTTCATTTAGATATTATGGATGGCCACTTCGTCCCCAATATCAGCTATGGGCCGGGAGTGGTTGCCGCGCTGCGTCCCCTTACCAGCCTTCCTTTTGATGTACACCTGATGTTGGACCATCCGTTGGAGTATGTTCCGGCTTTCTTAAAAGCTGGCGCCGATTTGATCACATTTCATGTGGAGTGTAAAGATCCCATTGACGAGACTCTGGCAGCTATTCATAATGGCGGAGCAAAGGCGGGTTTAGTGCTGAAACCGGCCACTCCTGCGGAGGCTCTCTGGCCTTGGCTGGATAAGATCGATCTTGCCATGGTGATGACAGTGGAGCCAGGATTTGGCGGCCAAAGCTTTATGGAGCCCATGATGGACAAGGTGCGGGAGATCAAGAAAAAGGCCCCATCCCTGTTGGTAGAGGCAGATGGCGGAATCAATGACACCACCATTCAGCTTTGTGCAGAGGCAGGGGTGGATATTTGCGTGGCCGGGACAGGCGTATTCCGGGCAGAAAATGCAGAAGAGGCCCTGAAACAGCTTCAATCTTGGGGAAACGATTGACCACAAAGGCGTTGAGCTGCCTGTTCGCACAAAAAGGCCCCATGCTCTCGGGTAGCGGCGACCAAGGCAGGGCTGCTCCCGAAAAAACGGGCGTATTCTCCCAGCCTGCACCGTAGGGATGGAAAACTTTTCAGGTTGGTGCAAAGGACAAGCCGCCAGCCGCAGGAAGGCCATTGGTACAGCCAGGTAGAACATTGAGGGAATTGACGGCAGAGAAGGTGGGCGCCCCGCAAAAGGTCTTCTGCTTTTAAAAATTCAAACACGCCCCAACGGTCTGGCCGTACAGGACGAAGCGTGCGGCGCTTTTGAGGTAGCAGGGAAAAAAGGAGGAGGGTTTCTCCAGAGGGGATACGGGAAAACCGTAAAAAGATCCGGTCTTTTTTTATAGGGATGTGGTAGCGGCGGCTGATCTCGGAAAAAATATGGGCGGCTGCTAAACGGTCCCGAAGGGTCAGGGTGACCCAAGGCTTTCCGGTATCGGGAGAAAGTCCCAAAGAGCGGGCTTCTCTTGCAGTAAGGATAGCCAAATAATGACGGGAGTCCAATACATGGATTTTCATGGGGAACACCTCCTTGGAGAAGATACCAGAAAAGGGGTATGATATGAAGGGCCTGTTTTTCAAAGGAGTACAGCTGGCAGATCGCCAAACACCTACTGAACACATAATCACGCCATGGACACCTACTCGGGCAGTCGTGCCGCTTTTGCCTAGAGAGGTGGGCGTAGTACCTGTGGGAACTGTGGTAAAAAAGGGCACCCTTTTGGGAGAAGAAGGGGGTTTTGCTCCTGAAAATGGAATGGTAACCGAATACCGGGAGATTGCTCATCCTTTAATGGGCAAGGTGCTTTGTGCGGTGATGGAGCTGTGTCCCCATGATGAGACGGAGGACCCTGAAAAATATGCCCTTCAGGGCGCTCATAATCGGGAAGATATCTTACAGGCTGTACGGCAGGCTGGGATTATCAATGAAGCAACAGGCGAATACCTTTGGAAGGAACTTCAGCAATGGGACGAGTCCTTGTTGGAGTATGTGGCGGTGGACCTGTTGGAGGACGATCCTTTATGTGGGGCAGGTGCTGCCCTGTTTGTAAGTGACCGGGAAAAAGTGCTTCGTGGAATGGAATATCTGGGGGATGTTCTGCCAGAAATATCCCGGAAAATTGTTTGGAATAGCCGGTGGATGGAAGAAAATCAAGAAGGCATTCCTAAAAAATACGGGCTGCGCTTAAAAAAGCGGTATCCGGCTTGGGTGCTCCACCAGCAGGAATCGGGTGCTTGCGCAGTGCGTATAGGGGTGCAGGCATTGGCTGCCTTGGTAGAAGCAGTGGAAGAAGGGAAGTCGCAGACCCATACCATAGTAACAGTGGCGGGAGAAATGTTGACAGATCCCGGCATGTATTTAGTTCCGATAGGGACTCCCATAGGGGAACTGTTGGAACACTGTGGAGCAGGAGCACGGCCCTGCCAAGTAGTAATGGGGCCGGCATTAACGGGGCAGGCGGTTTTGGATCAGGATGCACCCGTAACAGCTAATACGCAGGGAATCACGGTATGGAGTCCGCAGAAAGCCAAGTTGGATGATCGGGTATTCCCCTGTATTGGCTGTGGAAAATGCCAGTCTGCCTGCCCAATGGGTCTGGAACCCTGGGTGGTACAGGAGGCTTTGGGGCTGGACCCTGTCCCTATCCCGATGCTGTGGCGGGTGGAGGAATGCAGCCAGTGCGGTGTGTGCAGAGCTGTGTGCCCATCGGGTATTGATCTAACAGCCTGTATGCGTCAGGCGGCAGAACTGCGGAAGCGAGGTGGTTTGACATGAGGCTGATAGAAGGAGCCCCCAGGTTTATACAGGCGAGCCACTCTTCCCAATCTTCCATGTGGGATATGCTGTTGGTGCTCATAGTGGTTTCTATTCTTCCGGTAGTTTACCATGGGCCAAGAGCGGCAATCCTGATAGTAGGCTCCATGGCAATTTGCATGCTTTGTTATATTGCGGTGCAGTTGATTACATCCAGGCCGATTTGGATCACCGATTGCTCTCCTCTGATTACAGGCGCTATGATCGCCCTATTGATGCCAGCCAATGTGCCATACTGGGTAGTAGCGGCCGCCGACTTTTTTGCCATCTTGGTGGCCAAAGAGCCGTTTGGAGGTACGGGGCATACTCCATTTAATCCTGCTGCGGCAGGAATGGTGTTTGCATCAGTTCTGTGGCCGGAATATGTGTTTTCCTACTATACTATGAATAGCGGGCAAACTTTGCCCCTCATTTGGACAGAACTTACCACTTCGCCTTCTCCTACTGCTTGGATGCGCGAAGGCATCCAACCGGAAATCATGCCTTTTGAAATGCTGTGGGGACGGTTTGAAGGCCCTATGGGTGCTACTGTTACGGCTGCAATTGCAGCAGGTTTTCTCTATTTGGTGATCCGCAGGAGTGCGGATTGGAGAGCGCCGGTGTTTTTTGTGGCTGCGGCGGCCTGCTATGCGGCGTTGTTTCCTCGGCTCCTGACAGGAGCAGAAATTTCTGTAAAATATGAGCTTTTATCGGGGTCGCTGCTGTTTTGTGCGTGCTTTATGGCAGCAGATCCCTGTACCACTCCCCGCACCTCTATTGGAAAATGCCTATATGGAGCATTAGCAGGGATCTTGCTGATGCTGCTGCGTAATTACGGGGCTTATGAACAAGGCGGATGCTTTGCTATCCTATTGATGGGCGCGGTTAGCCCCTTATTAGACCGGGCGGTTTTATATTTCAGAAGGGGAGGTGCGGTACATGCAAATCACACGCGGCCAGATCATTCGCAGCGTTAAAAAATGGGCTCGGGCCTTTGTTGATGGACTGATTTTTCAAAACCCGGTGCTGATTGGAGGAATGGGGCTGTATCTGGTGCTTTGCGGAAGTACCAGCTTGGAAGGGGCGCTGTTTCTATCCCTGCTGCTCATCGTGCTCACGGTGCCGGTATGTGTGATCTGTTGGTTGGCTGGAAAGTGGATTTCAGTATGGCTGCGGCTTCCGCTGGCCTTTTTCCTCACTTCGGTGCTGTATTTGCCTTGGTATCCTGATTTACAGCGTATACATCCTCAGTTTATGCAAGCGCTTGGGCTTTGCGGCATCTTGGCAGTAGCAGATTCTCTGCTGCTGATGCGTGCTTTTTCTCCAGAAAAGCGCCCGCTGCCTTTCGTGCTCGCAGAAGCTTTAGGCGGTGCAGTGGGGTTTTCTGTGGTGCTTTTGACAGTATCGGTACTGTGGAGACTATTAGAAGAGCTGGAGCAGGCCGGAGGAGGCTCCTTTAGCCGCGCGCGCGTTGCTTTGGGACTAATTGCAGTGGCGCTTTTAGCAGCATTGTGGAAATATGGGATCAACCGCTATAAACAGAAAAGAGGGAGGGGGCTGCTGTGATGAACCAACTGGGACAGCTGCTGTTGGTAGTCTTGGCAGCTCTTACTGTAGAAAATGTGTTTTTTTCCCAGGGAATGGGGTTTTATGAGCTTCTTCGTGGTGCTAAAAAAGGAAAAAACATCACAGCCTATGCGGCTTTGCTCACATTGTTTTCGGCAGGGTCTGGGATGATTACTCACGGACTAGCTCCTTTTATCCCCACAGAGAAAAGAGTATGGGTTTTCCTGTTGGCGGCAGGGGTAGTATTAGCATGGTATCTGGTGGTATGTTTGGTGTTGGTGATGGCTTTTCCCCACATGTACCGTCGGGTAAACTGGTGCATTGGCCCTGCGGCTATCAATACCGTGGTGTTTTCTATTCCTTTTTTAGCGGAACAGCAGCAATGGAGTGCTTGGGAAGTGTTGGGCTTTTCTTTGGGGACAGGAATCCTCTTTTGGCTCATTGTGTGGGTGATGACAGAGCATCTTCCCAAGTTTCGTAATATGAGTATGCCCGCAGCCTTTCGTGGGATTCCAGCGGCATTTTTGTTTTTGGGAATTTTAGCATTGGGCTTTTTAGGATTTGTCCATTGATCAAAAAGCAGGCAGCCTTTCCTTGCATACAAGGAAGGCTGCCTGCTTTTTTGATGTTATTTAGTAACCTAGTGCATTGATTACCGATTGCAGATTATCTTTTTCAGATGGTTCTACTGTGCTCGCTAAAATGGTATTTCCCATACGGATAATGGAATAATAGGTATCTTCCGTTTCGGCGGTATACCGGCTATAGTAGGAGGAATCTACATGGTCTGCATTTACATCGGAGGGCAAGTTGGCTTTTAGATTCACCAATGCAGTCTTTGCCTCTTGGTCACTGTCGCAAACATAGAATACCATAGAGGAATCCTCTTTGGATGCCAGATGAATACTCTCTAAACTGCCGCCGTCCTGTTCTTCCACCGTGTAGCCTACCTCTTCGGCAGCTTTTTGAAATTGTTCGGCTGTTGCCGCACTTTTAGCAGAACATCCGGGAAGGGTGAAGGCCAGCAAAATCATAAGGGGGCACACCCAGGAAAAAATCATACGTTTCATGTAAAAACTCCTCCCTGCTGAGAAATTAGCAAAATGATAATGGCCCCATTATATCACAGCAGATGCTAAAAAGAAAGGGAGGTTCGGCAAAACCTTTGCCGAACCTCCCGGATTCCAAGCTAAAACTTATTCGGGATATGTAAAGGAAGCAATCTGATTGCCGGCTGCATCCGCGTACTCCATGGTAACAGTCACGCCTTCTTCGCTGCCTACAGCCTTCACCACTTCATCATAGACCTGCTTCATGGTTGTTTGCAGAGTGGAGGCGGAAGCTTCCAGGGTCTGGGTGTATGCTTCCAGATCTTCCTCGGAGAGTTCCTGGTTCAGAGTATAGGAATAAACCAGAGCGTTTTCCTTAGCGGTGATGTCCACGGAAATTCCTTGGCCTTCCAGCTGCTCTTTAACAGAAGACACCTCGGTCTTGAAAGCGTCGGATTCAATGTAATCCTGAACGGTGATTTTGCTGTTGCAGCCGGACATGGAAAGAGCGATGGCAACTACCATCATAGCGCTCATAATGAGGGAAAGTGCTTTTTTCATGTTTTTTCGATCTCCTTTTTCAAAAAATATCATAAAGAAATATTCTTTATCCAAAATATAATACCACACATAGAGACTCCTTGCAAGATGTCATTTTATAGTAGAAAGGCAAATTGTTGCAGATAGGTTTTAATGTTGACTCAAAAAATTCCGTACGCGATCCGTATCTTTCACACTAACGACATCCATAGCAGAGTACAATCCAATGACTATAATCAGGGTTTAGAGCTGGAATTCCATCCGGCTTTTTTTATGCGGCAACAAGATACTTATTTCATTTGTTTTTTATCGGGGCTGTTTTTCCTTTGGTGTTCTGCGAGGGCGCCCCTTTCCATATACTGATAAGGATAGCTGGTACACCGGCAGGAAAGGGGAGGCAGCATGAAAACATCATGGAAGGTCAGGATCGCTTCCCTGACCGCTGTACTAATAGCAGCCGGGTGCTTTTGGGTAAGATATTTTCCTTTTTTGGACGGGCAGCAGGCAGTCATGGCCACTGCTGACATGGTATTGCCCCGGGCAGCCCAGCAAGTTATGACGGAGGAGCCGGTTTTGGAAGGAGAAATGGTGGAAAAGGATGAAGCGGCGGATACGCAAGCAGCTGCACCTTCTCCCTCACCGTCGCCTTCGCCCACTGCTTCTCCTACACCGGTGCCTACGCCAAAACCAGGAGCCAAAGCAATTCCTATCAACGAAAGCCAGGTAGGGGGAGGTACCCAATGGGGGAATATGAGTATTCGCAACGCTACCAGTGAAAAAGTGGATTTTGAGGAAGAACTAAACAGCCCCACGGAGTTGGAGATCCGAGATGACGGCACCCCTATGGTGCTCATCTACCATACCCATACCACAGAATCTTATTTAAAAGAAGAAAGCGCCTGGTTCTATGAGGGAACCGCTACCCGAAGCCAAAATGAGGAAGAAACAGTGGTGATGGCGGGAAACGCTATTGAGGCACAGTTGAAAGCAGCAGGTTTTGGGGTGATCCATGATACCACCGTTCATGATTACCCGGCGTATACAGGGGGATATACCCGGTCGGCGGAAACGATTCAAAAAAATTTGGAAAAATACCCCACCATTCAAATCACTTTGGATGTTCACAGAGATGCGATAGGAGACGATAACGGCAGAGTAAAACCCACTGTTACCATCAATGGAAAAAAAGCAGCACAGTTTATGATATTATCTGGTTGTGATGCAGGGGGCACGCTGGATTTTCCAAATTGGGAACAAAACCTGCGGTTAGCACTGCGGCTGCAAAACATGGCCGCGGAAAAATACCCCGGCTTGGCAAGACCCCTAAATTTTTGCGATAGTGTATATAATGAAAATTTTACGCCCGGTTCTTTGTTGGTGGAATTTGGAACAGAAGTCAATACGGTGGAGGAAGCATCCTATACAGGCAGTTTGTTTGGTGAAGTATTGGTGGAGACTATGCGGGAACTAATGAAATAACCGTTTTGCAAGGGTATATTCCCTAAAAGGGACGGTATACTAAATCGGAAAAGAAAAGGGGAAAGGAAGGTCGGAAAAGTAAAATGCAGGATGTGCAAAAGAAGAATTGTCGGCGAGCCTGGTTTTGGGTCCCGTTTTTTGTTACCATCAGTATTTTGGTATTCCTGATAGGGGTTTTTGTTGTAGATGTGAGGTGCCGCAGGATGGGTTTGGGGGATATGACACCCCCGATCAGTCTGTCGACTGCTTTGGGCGACCGGACCTTGATGGAATACCATATCTTATGGTTTCAGGGAGAAGTGGACTTGACCATTGTGGATAACCTTGTGGAATATGTTGAAGAAAAATTACAGAATGTAATATTCGTGCTGTCAAACGGAAAAAACTAAACGGAAAAATCAGAGAAATATAAGAAAAATATGACTGGTTTCTTAAATCTTTCCCAACCAGCGGGGAATCGAAGGAGAATAGTTGTTTTTTGTCGAAAATCTGATATAATATTTCATATTAGACGGCGTATGCCGGGTTGGTCCGGCAAGAAAAAAGATCCCAAAGGGGATCGTGGAGGTGCAGGGATGAAACGAATCAACTGGGTGTTGTGGGTGCTTTGCGCCATTTTTTTGGTGTCAGCGTCTATGGTTCCTGCAATGGCAGAGAGTTTGCAGGTCACCTATACAGAGGCACAAACCACGACAGAAACAGATCCTGCTCCTGAAGAACCGGGAGAAGAAGATCCGCCGGTTGAGGAGGAACCCACACCAGAACCTACTCCGGAGCCTACTCCGGAGCCCACACCAGAACCTACTCCGGAGCCTACTCCGGAACCCACACCAAAACCTACCCCAGTTCCAACCGCTGTGCCCACTCCGCTTCCGCAGCCTACCAAGGCCCCTGCTAATACAAACGCAGGAAGTGGAGCGGTGGTCACTACACCTCAAAAAACCCCTGCGCCTTCGGCTTCTCCCAGTGCGAGCCCTACTCCCACCCCTTCCCCCAGCGCTACCCCTGCGGCTGGTGCCACGGGTTCCGGTGTGAGCAGCGATTATAAAAGCAATGTGTCGGTATCTGTTTCCCAAACCGATAATTCCAGTGTGAATTTGATTGGTATTCTGGCTTGGGTGTGTATCGGCTTAGGTGTAGTAGTGGTAGTACTGGTGCTTCTCAGTAACCGCTATGGCCCCAGAGGCGGTGCAGGAAGAAAACGGTACAGCAACAAGAAAAAGAGGAGAAAGGGCCATCTTCTCAGCGACCGTTATTATCGTGATTCCTATCATGGCCGATATCGTTGATTTTTCTCCCTCCGTTTTTCGGAGGGAGTTTTTATTTTCCCCTTTTTTCCTGTAAATATCTCTTGAAAAAAAAGACATCTCCCGGTATACTGAAGATGTATGGGAATTATGTCGACTTGTGCAGGAGGTGTGCAAATGGAAACGGGAAAGAAAAAAGCACGTCGTTTTGTTGCGGCGCTGACGGCAGGTTGTATGTTGGCCGTGAGTTTGGCCGCCGTGGCAGGAGCCGATGTGCTCTCGGATATTGAGGATCAGCAATCTCAGCTGCAGGAGCGGCAAAAAGAGCTGGAAGAGCAGCGGGAAGAGTTAAACGAAAAGCTGGAAGATCTGAAGGATGATGAGGCGAAACAGCAGGAATATTACGATTCCCTGGAGGAGCAGATCCAGGTAGTAATGAGCCAGATTGATACCGCTAATGAACGATTGACCCAACTGGATAGCCAGATTTTGGAAAGGCAAGAACAGCTGAAAGACTCCCAGACCCAGTTGGATGCAGACTTTGAACAGCTAAAGGAGCGGCTGTGTGCCTTATATAAGCTGGGGAATGCCGGTACGTTAGAGATTATCCTCAGCGCAGAAAATTTGCCGGATATGGCCCAAAAAGCAGAATTGATGTCGGCAATTACCCGGCACGATACTCAACTGATGAACTCCGTAAAATCACAGATGGAGGCCATGGCTGACGAAAAGGCTCAGCTGGAAGCGGATCGAGAGGAAGCCAGCGAACTTCGCACCTCTTTGGAAGACCGAAAGGATGAGCTTTCACAGCTGCAGGAAGAAAGCCAGCGAGTTCTGGATGAGTTGGGAGAAAGCCAAGATCAGATTTCACAACAGATCTCTGACGCAGATGCGGAAAAAGAAGAACTGGTGCAGCAGCTTTCAGAACTGCAAAAGCAATGGCTGGAAGAAAAAAGTAAAGCTACGCCTACCCCCACTCCCACTCCTGTGCCTACTCCTACGCCCGATACAGGAGATACAGGCGGTTGGGAACCAGAGCCTACGCCTACCCCTGTGACTCCGCCTTCTTCTACCGGGTATACTTGGCCGGTGCCAGGCTTTAATAAGGTGGGTGACGGCTGGTACGAAGGTGGACGCGCCCACAAGGGAATTGATATTATTGGCGCGGGAATTTACGGTCAACCCATTGTTGCCGCTCAGAGCGGCCAGGTGATTACCGCCTATACGGCAGATACCTGGGGCTATGGTTGGGGCTATCATGTGATGATCGGCCATGATGACGGCTATGCGACTCAGTATGCCCACATGAGCCGAGTGGCGGTATCCACTGGCCAATATGTGGAAAAGGGTCAGATTATTGGGTATGTAGGCAATACGGGCGATTCCTATGGAGCCCATCTCCACTTTGAACTGTGGGAAAATGGAGAGCGTATCAATCCGGAGATCGTGCTTCCATATCGATAAAATCACTTACTACCGTAATCAAATCGCAGGTTGTTGAAAATACAGCCTGCGATTTTTCTTTTTTACCTTGACGAGAATAAAAGGGTATGGTATTATGAGTTAGCAACAACTAACCAACAGATTTGGTTATAAGTTAGTATATACTAACTTAAGTTATTGTCCCAAATTACAAAGAAAGGAACGAGGATTAAGATGAGTGTGGTGATCGTCGGTGGGAATGAACGGATGGTGTGCCAGTATGAGGATGTTTGCAAAAGTTATGGCTGTAAGGCCAAGGTGTTTGTGAAAGAGAACGGGGCTTTGAAAAAGAAGCTGGGGACCCCGGACCTGTTGATCGTGTTTGTCAGTACCGTGTCCCATAAGATGGTCATCAGCGCATCCCAGGAGGCAAAACGGAATCGGGTTCCTATTGCCCGGGTGCAGAGCAGCAGTATCTCGGCTTTGGAAGAACTGCTAAGCCGCCATTGCAAAGGGAGGTAAAGGAATGTCAGAACTCCTCTTAATTGAGAACGGAGCCCCAACTTTGGCCAACTTGAAAACCGCCAGCCTATTCACGGTTCCGGCAGAAGGGCGGGAGGCAGTGGAGAACTGGAAAAGAACCTTGGCAGGAAAAGGGGTCATGCTCACTATCTTGCGGGAACGAGAGGGGCGCCTGTTGGTGTATATCTATCGGGAACGGCGTCTGCGGCAGGACCTATCCCACCCGGAGGCAAGGTGCATTTTATGCAGAGAAGGATATCGGTGGGAAACACTGCAAGAAGCTTTAGAAACTCTAAAACAGCGCTTGGGGAAGGGGGAGGGATTTCCTCATGAGATCGGGTTGTTTTTGGGATATCCCCCCGAAGATGTACAGGGATTTATTCAGCACCGCGGCCGTAACTGTAAGTGTACCGGCTGTTGGAAGGTGTATGGGGATGAACAGCAAGCGGTCCGGCAATTTGCCCGGTTTAAAAAATGTCGGGATATCTACCTGAGATTGTTCTGTGATGGCAGAAGCCTAACACAGCTTACGGTAGCTTCCTGATGAGAACCAAATAAATAAAATGTAAAGGAGATCCTATTATGAGCAAAATCGCAGTGGTATATTGGAGCGGCACCGGCAACACCCAAGCTATGGCAGAAGCGGTAGCTGCCGGAGCACAGCAAGCTGGCGCTCAAGTAGAAGTGCGGGAAGCGTCTGCTTTTGGGGGAGAAGAAGTGAAGGAGTTTGATGCCATTGCCTTTGGCTGCCCCTCTATGGGAGCGGAACAGCTGGAGGAAAGCGAGTTTGAGCCCATGTTCCAAAGTTGCGAGCCGGAACTGTCGGGTAAAAAGATCGCCCTGTTTGGCTCTTACGGCTGGGGCGACGGCGAGTGGATGCGCAACTGGGAGCAGGTTTGCCGGGATGACGGCGCTGTACTGGTCTGCGACAGCGTCATCTGCAACGAAGCTCCCAATGAGGAGGCCCAAGCCGCCTGCATGGATTTGGGAAAAGCATTGGTTTAATTCTACAGAAAAACCCCCGGTTGATAACCGGGGGTTCCCTTATACATTTTTGCGACGCTTTTTTAAGTACAATACGCTGAGGGTCAAAATCAGCGGGAAAATCACAGCTGCCAGTAAACCAGCTTTTAGACCTAGCTGGGAAAGCTCTTCGCCTGTGGAAGCCTGCATTTGCTGCAATAGGTTGGTTTTCTGAGAAAGATCGCTGACCACACCAGAAAGCCAAGGCCCTAAAGAAGCTCCCAGATCCCCGAATACTGCCATCATGCCGAACATGGCGGTTCCGCCCATAGGGAACCGGGCAGCGGTATCGGAGAATGCGCCGGGCCACATAAGGCTGACAGAAAATCCACACACTGCGCAGCCAATGAGGGAAAGCAAAGGATGGGGGGCAAATACAGTGGTAAAGTAACACAACATACACAAACAACCGCAGAACAGCAGCCCATTTTGCAAATTCAGCTTGTGACCATACAGGCCATAGAGCAAACGCCCTGTGCCCATAAGAGCGGCGAACAGACAGGGGCCCAGCAGATCGCCCAGGGTTTTGGAAACGCCCAGTCCCGTTTCCGCAAACAGGGAGGACCACTGGCTCATGGTGAGCTCGCTGGCCCCAGCGCACATCATCACCACTAAAGCCAGTAGGAACATCCTGTTTTTGCATAGCTCTCCTACTGTCATCAGTTTTTCTTCGGGTACAGGCGGCACCATAGGGACCTTCATAAAGAAAAATAGATTCGCAAAAGGCAAAATTGCCCAGCCAATGGGCAGCCACATCCAAATATCAGTACCCAAGGCGGTGAGGATCAGCGTACTAATGAGCACCACTCCCATTTGGCCCCAGCAATAAAAGGAGTGAAGCAGGCTCATATCACTGGCCTTTTTTTCGCCAGGGAGAGAATCCACAATGGGGCTTACCAACACTTCCAGCAAACCGCCGCCCAAAGCGTAGGTGACCACGGCAATGACCAACCCTATATAGGGGGAGGGGCATATTTGTGGTAAAGTGCCCAGTAAGACCAGCCCTACAGCACAAAATATATGTGCCAACACTGCCGAAGCACGGTATCCAAATTTGTCGGCAAACTTCACAGCAATAAGATCAGCCAGAATCTGGGTGCCAAAATTGATAAGGATCAATCGACCCACCATTTCAAAATTCAGACCATATTGGGTTTGGAAAATAATAAACAGCAGGGGGGCCAGATTATTGATAATAGCTTGCGTGATGTAGCCTGCATAACAGGCATATCGGGTATGTTTGTAGGTCAAATGCATAAAAAGACAGCTCCTTTTTTAATTTCAATACAACTCTGGTAAAAGTTCTGTAATGAGTTCATTAGATACCAAAAACCCCTTGGGGGTCATGGCTATACACTCTGGCTCGGGTTTCAGCAGTCCGGCGGCGCGATAGGGACGGCTTTTTTTCTCCATTATGGAAAAAGCCCGCTCCCCCTCCTCTCCAAAGGGAGAGAGCGTTTTCAGGGTAATGCCTTCTGAGAGGCGCAGTCCCAGCAAAAGTGCTTCTTCCAGTGTGCCGCCTTCCCCATCTTGTACCGGTTGGGGGGATTGCAGAAAATCATGCAAACTCCGGGGATAATAGAACCGCTTCCCATTTACAAAGGAATGAGCGCCGGGGCCAAGGCCCAGGTATTCCTCACAGCGCCAGTATTTTAAATTGTGGCGGCTTTCAAAGCCGGGAACGGCAAAATTGCTGATCTCATATTGTGGTAACCCCGTCTGCTCCAAAGCGGCGCACACCGCCAGATACCGGTCGGCGGTCTCGTCCTCGTCAGGAAGAGGCAGGGAATCCCGACGGTTCCAGTAGGGGGTGCCGGGTTCCACTTTTAGCAGGTAAGCGGAAACATGGTTCACCCCCAGCCCCGCGCAAAACTGGACGGAAGAAAGGGCGCTTTCCAGCGTCTGTCCAGGGGTAGCCAACATCAAATCCAGCGATAGGTTGGAGAATCCCGCTTCCCGAGCAGCTTTCACCGTTTCGGCGGCCTGTTGGGCGGTATGGCGGCGGCCCAGCGCCTTGAGTTCCTCGTCATGGGCGGATTGCAGGCCGATGGAGAGCCGGTTTGCCCCAGCGGCAAAAATTTCCCGGAAAAAGCTGCTGAGTTCGGAGGAGGGGTTCACCTCCACGGTGATCTCCGCGTTTTGCAGGGAAAAGTGTTCCTTTGCCGCCAAAATCAGGCGGGCGATGCGGTTCCCTCCCAGCAGGTTGGGGGTGCCGCCGCCAAAATAAAGGGTGTCCGCTTTTGGAGGGACGCCCTCTTTTTGCAGTTTGTCCGCCCAAAGAGCCAGTTCCTTTTCCAGGCGGAGGGTGTACTCTTCCTTGACGGACTCCTCCCCGGCAAGGGAGTAAAAATCGCAGTACGGGCATTTGCCGTCACAGAAGGGAATATGCAGATACAGGCCCAGCACAGGGAAGCCTCCTCTCTCAAAACTATACGGATTTTCCGCCCTGTTTCGCGAGAACATAGCTGCAAATTGGGATCAGCTTTCTCGCGATGTGGTTTTCGTCCACCTTTTTCCTGAAAAGGTGGTGGGGTTTCCAAAGGGGTGTTGTTTGCCAGTGGCAAACGTTGAACACCGACCGAGCCGGCAGGCGAGACCAAAACCCCTTTGGCCGCTCTCCTCAGCGAGCGGAATTCTTTATGCTCCAAAAACGCAGGAAGGGGTGAGAAAACTGTCCAGTGGACAGTTTTCGAGGGGAAACCCACGTCTGGGGTTTCCCCTCATAATCCCTCTTATCAATACGGTTTGCTGCCTCTCAGGGCTCGCGTTGCCTTCGGCAACTCTTGCTGCTGGTGCAAATCGCTAGCTTTTTTATAGGCTCGCTTACGCTTCGCAGCATTGGGGCTCCTCGCCCAATCCCCCGCCAAAGGGACTAAGTCCCTTTGGAAACCGTACGTTTAAAACCTGATTTACTCATCCAGCTTCAAAACGCTCATAAAGGCTTCCTGCGGCACCTCTACGGTACCCAGCTGACGCATCCGCTTCTTGCCCTCTTTCTGTTTCTCCAGCAGCTTCTTCTTTCGGGTGATATCGCCGCCGTAGCACTTGGCCAGCACGTCTTTGCGCAGAGCCTTCACTGTTTCCCGAGCAATAATCCGCCCACCAATACACGCCTGAATGGGCACTTCAAACAACTGGCGCGGGATCTTCTCCGCCAGTTTTTCCGCCATTTTCCGGGCGCGGCCATAGGCCTTGTCGGCGTGGATGATAAACGACAGCGCGTCCACCACTTCGCCGTTGAGCATGATGTCCAGCTTCACCAGATTGGATTTCTGGTAGCCCATGAGCTCATAGTCAAAAGAGGCATAGCCGCGGGTGCGGGATTTCAGCGCATCGAAAAAGTCGTAGATAATTTCGTTTAGGGGCAGCTCATAGTGGATGTCCACTCGGTCGGCGTCCAGATACTTCATATCCTTAAATACGCCACGGCGTTCCTGACACAGTTCCATAATGTTTCCCACATACTCGCTGGGGGAGTAAATATGGGCGTTGGCAATGGGCTCCTCCGCCTTGGCAATAAGAGTGGGGTCGGGATAGTTGGTGGGGTTGTCCACCGCCACCATTTCTCCATCCGTTTTGGTAATGTGGTACACCACGCTGGGGGCGGTGGTAATCAGATCCAGATTATATTCCCGCTCCAAACGTTCCTGCAAAATTTCCATGTGTAAAAGACCCAAGAAGCCGCAGCGGAAGCCAAAGCCCAGTGCAACAGAGGTTTCCGGTTCAAAGGTAAGAGCCGCGTCGTTGAGCTGGAGTTTTTCCAGCGCGTCCCGTAAGTCGCTATAGTGAGCGCCGTCGGCGGGGTAAATACCGCAGAACACCATGGGCTGTACGGCACGGTAGCCGGGCAGCGGCTCCGCGGCGGGACGGTTTGCCAAAGTGACAGTATCGCCCACTCGGGCTTCCCGCACATTTTTAATGGAAGCGGCAATGTATCCCACCTCGCCGGCAGAAAGGGAATCTGCAGGTTCCAGAGAAGTGGCCCGTAGATAGCCGCATTCCACCACAGTGAACTCGCTGCCCACTGCCATCATGCGGATGGTATCCCCGGCATGGACGGTTCCTTCTTTAATACGCACATACACAATGACGCCCTTATAGGCATCATAATAGGAATCGAAGATCAAAGCTTGCAAGGGAGCCTCGGGGTCGCCGGTAGGAGCAGGCACATCCTGCACAATACGCTCCATCACCTGGTCGATGTTAATGCCCTGTTTGGCGGAAATGCGGGGGGCGTCCTGGGCGGGAATGCCGATAACATCCTCCACTTCGTCGGCTACCCGTTCCGGGTCGGCGCTGGGCCGGTCAATTTTCTTGATAACGGGCACCAGAACCAAGCCCGCGTCCACTGCCAAATAGGTGTTGGCGAGGGTCTGGGCCTCAATGCCCTGAGAAGCGTCTACCACCAGCACCGCGCCTTCACAAGCGGCCAGAGAGCGGGACACCTCATAGTTAAAGTCCACGTGGCCGGGGGTGTCGATAAGGTTAAAGACATAATCCTCCCCGTCCTTTGCCCGATACACTAAGGTTACGGCGTGAGCCTTGATGGTAATGCCCCGTTCCCGTTCCAGGTCCATATTATCCAGAAGCTGGTCCTCCATATTGCGGAGGGCCACCGCCTGGGTCTGTTCCAGAATACGGTCGGCCAGGGTGCTTTTTCCGTGGTCGATATGGGCAATAATGCTGAAATTTCGTATTTTATCCTGTGGCACTGCCAAAGTACGATCACCTGTTCTTTCCGGTAAAATAAATTCGATATAATCAGAATCAGTATAGCACAGGAGCGGCAAAAAGGGCAAGAAAAAAGGCGGTGATTTTCAAAGGCTTTTTCACCGCCGGAAGGATTCGCTTATTGGAAATTAAAGCTCTTTAGGGGTATGAGAGCGCAGACTGGACAACAGGGCTTTGAGCACGTCCTCTGCAACTCCAAGTTCTTCTTGCGTGCAGTCTGTAAGAGCTTGGGAGATGGTATGAAGGTAAAGGGGGGAGGAAGCTTCCAGACTGTCCATTACCAGCTGGTCAAGGGTACAGTGAAGGGAATTGGCAATTTTTATTAAAGTAGGAAGGCTCACTTTGGTGGACCCCGTTTCAATATGGCTCATATGAGGTTTAGAAAGGTCTACCAGGTCTGCCAGCTTTTCCTGAGAAAATCCCTGTTTTTTCCGTGCTTCGCGAATGCGCTCCCCAATTTTCTGATAGTTGACCTCCATAAAGTACCACCTTTTTAAATTGATGATAATCTTTATTGTATGCACACTTTGTCTATGATATAATTGTCTGTATAGATATTATGCTTATACAGATTAACAAAAACTTGGAGAATTTAAAATGGAAAAAAGGTGCTTTCTATTTGGACACAAAGTGATAACAGAACCTATAGAAAATAATTTGGAAAGAGCAATCAACAGAAGTATTATACAATTCCAAATAACTGAGTTTATGGTAGGCAATTATGGGGAGTTTGATAAATTGTGTGTTAGGAAACTACAAAAAGCAAAAGAAAAGTATCCGCATATCCATATATATTCTGCTTTGGCGTATTATCCCCAAAAAATAAATGGAAATTGCCTGAAAAGTTTGATGGATTCTATTTTCCCGATGGACAAGAAAGAGTTCCTCCAAAAGCCGCTATTCCAAGGTTAAATTCCTATCTGGTAGATACTTCTGATCTAATTATTTGCTATGTTTCATACATTTCTAATGGAGCATATTCAGTGTTAAGGTATGCGCAGAAAAAGTCAAAAACAAAACCCTTTATTATCAATTTGGGAGATATAAAATAAAAGGAGCCTTTCGTCTTTTGAACAGCACCCCATTTGTTAGACAGTATGGTATACTGAATAACAAGTGGGGTGATTTATTATGCCAAAAGGGATACCAAACAAACGGTATACGCCAGAATTCAAGAAACGAGTCGTTGAGGCGGTCATACAGGACGGACTAAGCTATCAGGAGGCCGCCAGAATTTATGAAGTTCAAGGACATGGCCGCATCCAAAGTTGGGAGAGGATCTATTTGGAAGAAGGTCCGGAAGGACTTGCAGTTGAACGCCGCGGTCGAAAGAGTACAGGCAGGCCGAAGAAACTGCCCGACAAAGTAGAAGAGGACCTGCTTGCCGAAGTGCAGCGTCTGCGTGCAGAAAATGCTTACTTAAAAAACTTGCAAGCCTTGGTTTTGGAAGAAGAGC
>CALWIS010000213.1 GCA_944380795.1 uncultured Clostridia bacterium
ATCCGCGGCTCTGATATGGTGTTTATCACCGCCGGTATGGGCGGCGGCACCGGCACCGGCGCTGCACCTGTTGTGGCAGAAGTTGCCCGGGATATGGGAGTACTTACCATCGGTATCGTTACCAAGCCCTTTGCCTTTGAGGGCCGCCGGAGAATGGAACAGGCAGAAAACGGCATCACCGCTTTGCGGGAGCACGTGGATTCCCTGGTGGTAATCCCCAACGAGCGCCTGAAGCTGGTGAGCGAACAGCGCATTACCCTGCAAAATGCCTTTATGATCGCCGATGACGTGCTGCGCCAGGGTGCCCAGAGTATTTCTGACCTGATTAAGCTGCCCGGTATCGTCAACCTGGACTTTGCCGATGTAACTTCTGTAATGAAGGATGCTGGTTATGCACATATGGGCGTTGGTCGTGCTTCCGGTAAAGATAAGGCAGAGCAGGCTGCTAAGATGGCTATTTCCAGCCCCTTGCTGGAGACAGCAATCGATGGCGCTAAGGGTGTGATCATCAACATCACTTCTTCTCCCGACATCGGTTTGGATGAGATCGACAACGCTTCTTCTATGATTACGGAGCAGGCTCATTCCGATGCCAACATCATCTGGGGTGCCGCCTTTGATGAGAATATGGAAGATGAGATGAGCGTTACGGTGATCGCCACCGGATTTGCCACTCACAATGGTGCTCCCGCTCCAGAGGCTGCTGCTCCTGCACCTGCTGCTCCGGCAAAGCCCCAGCAGCAATCCAGCGCGCCGGCTTCTCGGCCCGCTTCTTCGACTTCTCCTCGGGCACAGGCTAATCCTGTGGCGGAGGATGACGATGGTGGTTTTACCGACATTATGTCCATCTTTAATCGGTATTAAAAGTTCCCCCTCTGTGTACATCACAGAGGGGGATTTTCGTTTCTCGGAGAATCAATATATCGAACCAAAAAAAACGCAAAAAAAGAGAGCCCAAACGCGGTTTACGCGTGGAGGCTCCCGGCTAGGGATTGCACTATAAAAAAACCTCGCTTGGACGCGAGAAAAAAGACAAAAGAAAAGACCGAGCCTGGAACGCGACTTGCGTCCAGGCTCAGCCTGGTGCCGCTGACCGGGGTCGAACCGGTACGGTATTTCTACCGAGGGATTTTAAGTCCCTTGCGTCTGCCTGTTCCGCCACAGCGGCATGGGGACAGCAAATGCTCGACTGTTAGTATACCACACTTTTAAAAGAATTGCAACTATATTCTTTTGATTTCTATTATTCGGAGAAAGCGTATTTCCGCACGTGCTCCTTGGTTTCCGGGTCGCGCACCGTTTCCCCCATATGACGGCTCAAAAGTTGGGTGAGAGGGTAGAGGTCCACCCAGATCTCGTTGTCGCTCTCTTTTTGGGATTCATCAAAGATCAGCTCCAGCCCCAAATGCAGGTGGGGTACCTGGATGTTGTTCACGTTTTCCTGCGTGCTGTAGCCGGTGTGCCCCACGTAGCCGATAACCTGCCCGGCCTGGACGGTTTGGCCTTCCTCCAGCCCCTCTGCAAAGGGGCGGTTTTGCCGCAGATGGGCATAATAATAATACCGCTTTCCGTTGCCGCTGCGTATGCCGATGCGCCAGCCACCGTATTGGTTCCAGCCCATGACTTCTACCACGCCGCTTTCAATAGCCAGCACCGGGGTGCCGGTATCTGCCATGATGTCGTGCCCCAAGTGCCTTCTAGTGTATCCGTAGGTGCGCTGGGCGCCAAAATCATCGTAGTGTTCATAGGCAAAGTTTTTTGCCAAAGGAAAAAATCCCTTTAGGCCATAATGCTCCTGCCATACCGTCTCCCCGTTTTCGATAGTTTCTTCCTTGTAAGTACCCACCAACCCGTCCAGTACTGCCCCATAGGCTTCCTGGTAATAGGAGTAGTAAGTCATGGACTGGGTGATTTGCTCCATGGTTTCACCGCTGTCCAGCCGCTGGAACAGGTCGTCCATATCCTGGGCCCGGTATTGGGAAAAATCCCCGCCGTATTTGGCTCCCAGGTAGGCCAACGTATCCACCCAGCTGCGGGAACTGCCCTCCTCATGGATGCGGATATCTTCCTCCAGCGCCCGATCTAGGGCGGCATAGCAGGGATTAAACTCCACATAACGGATGAAATCCTTTTGCCCCTCTGCGGCGGTTTTGGCGGCAGAAAGCTGGGGCAGTAAGGGAAAGGCGAGAACCGCCGCCGTCAAAAACAGCGCCATTCCCGCCAAGAATCGATATTTTGACTTTTTGGCCATGATGATCCCTCCAGGTTCAGCATATCCCATTTTATGCGCAAGGGGGAGGGAACATACCAAAGAGGGTTACAGATCGTCGGCGTCCTGCTCTGGGCGGCCTTCCCGGCGGCTTTCTCCGGTATAGCTGCCGGTTACGTCCGAAGGGATGGATTCTTTATTCTGATTTTTTAGGGTGTGAGCAATGTCCATGGCCTTTTGTTGTACCCGGCTTTCGGGGAAGCGGCCATAGGGGGGAGGTGAAAATTTTTTCATAAAAAATCACCTCCCCAGTAGTATTCCCACCAGAGAGGCGATTTGCCCTGTTATTTTTTACCGCTCTTTTGCGTTTTTAATGCAGCACTGCGGCTACCGTTTGGAACATAATGCCGATATCCCGAAAAACGGAGATTTTTTTCATGTATTCCAGATTCAGACTGCATTTTTTCGGCAAAATTTCATTAATATAGATGGCTTCCGGGTCGCCGCCTTTGCTGAGAAGCTCGTCCTCATTGCGAAAAGCAATGCTGGAGGGTGCCGTTACGCCGGGACGAACCAATAAAGTCGCCCAGTATTCCGGGGCGTAGGCGTCCACATATTTGCGTACCTCCGGTCGGGGTCCTACCAAGCTCATGTCCCCCCGAAGGACGTTGAGCAGCTGAGAAAACTCATCCAGCCGAAGCTTGCGGATGAGCCGCCCCATGCGGGTAATGCGGGGGTCGTGGCCGGTGGTCAGGGCTAGGCCCATTTTATCCGCATTCTGTACCATGGTGCGGAATTTAAAGATTCGAAAATCCTCGCCATATCGTCCCACTCGCACCTGCCGGTAGAACACTGGGCCACGGGAATCGATTTTAATGGCGGCGGCCAGCAGCAGAAAAAAAGGGCTGGTAATCAAAAGAATCAGTAGGGAAGCGGTAATATCAAACACCCGTTTGGCAGCCAGGTGGGCCCTTTGCCGCTGTAACAGCTGAAACCAGGGGGCCACTTCCGGCTTCTGCATCTCCAAAGGGAGCTGTTGAAAGGTCATCCGGTTCACATCCTTCTGTGGGATTCCCAAAAGAAAGGGAGGTGGTACTATTATACGACAGAAGGCGGGAAAAATCCAGCCTTTCCCTATTTTCCAAAGGATTCCCGGCAAAAATTACCGGCGGCTTTCCCGGTACTGCTTGGGAGAAAGGGAAAACCACTCCCTAAAGGAGCGGGAAAAGTTATTCACATCCCCAAACCCGCACTGAAAGGCCACCTGGGAGATCTGGACATCCGTAGTTTCCAGCAGTTCCTTCGCATAAGAAAGGCGGTTCATGAGGATATATTGCTTGGGGCTGTAGCCCACCAGCTCTCGGAATTTATGGGTGAGATAGCAGTGGTTGAGGTAGTATTTTTCCGCCAGCTGAGAAATGCGGATTTCCTCGGTAAAGTGGGTCTCGATGTACCGCTGAATCTCGTGGACACGGCTTTGCAGGGAACCGCCCTCCTCCACAAAATTTCCCGGGCACGCCCGATACACCAGAATCAGCAGCTGTTCCAGCAGGGAACGGACCATTTTTTCCGAAAAAGGGGCATCGCTGGAAGATTCCTCCAATAACCGGGCAAACAGTCGGGAGGGCTCGTCCCCAAACGCATCCAGCGAAACACAGTGGCAGTAGCCCTCCGGCCGGTTTTTAAAGATGCCGGGAAGCACCGAGGAAGGGAAGGCGTGCTCCAACTCCTCCAACTGTACAATGGCAAAATACCGCCGGTAAGGGGCCTTTATCACCTGCATCTGGTGGGTCTCACAGCTGTTGATAAACAGGATGGAGTTTTTCTTTGCTTGGTAGTGGGGTTCTCCAATGGTGAACTCCGCTTCCCCCTCCTCCACAAACACCATTTCGCAGGAGAGGTGATAATGCTGGTGGCGGGGGGTGTCGCTGTCACTGAAATGAATTTGAGAAATTAACGGTGTGGACATGACATTTCCACCTTTACGCCATGGTTTCCAGCAGTTTTTCCGTCACTTCCCAGCGCACAGGCTCTCCGGCCAAAAAGCGGGCGAACTCCTCCGCCATATAAGAGCCCATCCGGGCCACTTCCTGGCCCCAGCTTCCAGCAATGTGGGGAGTGAGAAACACGTTTTCCATGTTCCACAGGGGGCTATCATCCACCGGCGGCTCCGGGAAGGTAACGTCCAGCACGGCGGTGCGCCCCGGCTCGTCTTTGAGGGCCTGAATCAGGTCTTGCTCCACCACCTGTGCGCCCCGGCCGGTGTTGAGAAATACGGCATTTGGGAGCATCCGGGAGAAGTGCTCATACCGGAGCATCCGCTGGGTGGTGGGCAGGTTGGCCACATGGTTGGAGATCACTTGGCACCGGGAGAAAATCTCCTCCAAGGAAGCCCGCTTCGCCCCCAGTCGGGCCAGCTTTTCGTCGCTGGCAAAGGGGTCGTATACCAAAGCGGAGAGCCGGTATTCCTTTAGCCGCTCCAGCACCATGGAGCCGATCATCCCTGCGCCCAAAATGCCCACCGGGGTGTCATAGCTGCCGGGGAAAGGGGCGCAGTAGGCCTGGGCTTTGGCGTATTCCCCGGCCTTCATCCGGCGGGTAGCCTGATAAAATCCTTTGTTGGCCAGAATGATCTGTGAGACGGTGTATTCCGCCACGGGCACGGCATTAGCGGCCCAGGCGCTGAATACCTTTACCCCGCAATGGAGAAAGGGGCGGGCAAAGCCCTGCACCGAGCCGGCGGCATAGAACACCGCTTCCAGAGAGGGGAAAAAGGTACGGATTTCTTCCTCTGTGAGGGCAGGCATCCCCCAGGTAGAGAAGATAAACCGAGTCTTGGAAAAAACTTCCCGTTCCTTTTCCAGCTCGTTGTGGAGGTATACCCGCTGGGACAGGTCCAGCGTCTCCTGTAAAGTGGAGATGGTGGCGGGGTCAAAGGCGTCGAACATCCGGTTTTCTGCCTGCTCACTAAAAAAGATGGCTACAGGTTTCATAGCTGTTTACTCCTTTCCATTCACAAGGCCCAAAAACTGGCGCAGGGTGGCGGCGTCCCGCAAAAAGGCCTCGGGGGAATCCCCCTCCACAAATTCCAGTATCAGGGCCCGGGGCGCGCCGGTTTTGTCCAAGTGCTTCACATACTGTTCCCACAGGGGAAGGCCCTCCGAGAGGGGGTGGGGAACATTTTTGCCCGTCCAGTAAAACACATGGACGGTGGACAGCCGGGGCAGCAGAGTGTCGATTTCCAGAAGTTGTTCTTCCAGCGAAATATCCGGGTTGGGCTGCCAGTAACAGGAGACATTTTCCCGGGCTACGGCATTTAGCAGGGCATCAGCGCCGCCACAGGTTTGGGTGAGGGTGCCGCGGTGATACTCGAAGCCGATGGTAATGCCCTCTTTCGCCGCCATATTGGCAGCTTTTTGAAAGGCGGCTACACAGCGGGAAAATTCCTCGCAGGAGCACTCCTCATAGGGAAAGCGCCCCGCCCATATACGGATCATGGGCGCGCCCAAAGCTTTGGCGCATTCCAGCACCGGGGCGAAATCCTCCCCTTCGTCCCCATGAAAATACGAGCCATAGGAGAGCACCGACAGCCCGGCGTCAGCAGTGGCCCTTGCAGCATGGAGGGCAGCCTGCACATCCCCGGCGGGCACATGGATATCGCCGCCCCATTCAATACCGTCCAGGTGTGCCTGGCGGGCTAAATCTACAATTTCATCAATTTCTTTTTTGCGAAAGGTAACGGAAGTCAGGCCTGTACGAATATGATTCATCCAATATCACCCTTTTTCGTGTAATTTCATTGTTAATAGTACCGTTTCTTTTTGCAAAATAATCTGCGTTTTTTGCGGATTCCTATGCAAAATTTGAGAACTGGCCCATTTTAGGACAAAAGGGGCGAGATAGCGGTATAAAAGCAAATTTTACATATAAAAAGCAAAGAGTCTGCAACAAAAGGCTTTGTCAATATTGTATCATGGGCATAGGGGAAAAGAAAGCCCAAAACACTCCGCATAAACTTTTGTGTTTGTATACGGCTCATGTAAAAAATCATCTTACCATACATCAAAAATTTTGGAGGCGATCTTATGTTTCGTTGTAAATCCGTAGAAGAAATTCAATCCACTGTGGAAAAAGAAGGTGTATCTCTTCCTTTTGCCCAAACTACCAAGGTTCTTACTGAGTCTGTACAGGCCGGAAGTCTGCATCTAAACAACCGCATTGCCATCCAGCCTATGGAGGGCTGCGATGGCACCCCCGACGGAAAGCCCGACGAGCTCACCCTGCGCCGGTATGACCGTTTTGCCGCCAGCGGGGCGGGGCTAATCTGGGAGGAAGCCACCGCCGTGTGCGAGGAAGGCCGGGCCAATCCCCGCCAGCTTTGGATTTGTCCCGAAAACGTGGACGCCTTCAAGGCCATGAACGAGCGTATCCGGGAAATCTCTATGAAAGAAAACGGCTTTGCTCCCAAAATCATCATGCAGGCCACCCATTCCGGGCGATACAGCAAGCCCCATGGCAAGCCGGAGCCCATCATCGCCTATCAGAACCCCCTGTTTGAGAAGGATTCCCCCATCCCGGCAGAGAATATCATCACCGACGAAGCTCTGGACCGCCTTACAGAACAGTTGGGTCAGGCTGCAAAGCTAGCTCAGCAGGCGGGCTTTGACGGCGTGGATATCAAGGCCTGCCACCGCTATCTGGACAGTGAGCTGCTTTCTGCTTATGAGCGCCCCGGCCGTTATGGCGGCAGCTTTGAAAACCGCACCCGCCTTCTGCGGGAAGGCGTACAGAACGCCAAAGCCAATATCACCGGCGATTTTGCCGTTACTTCCCGCCTGAACATTTACGACGGGTTCCCCTATCCCTATGGCTTCGGCGTCAGCCCCAATGGCGGCCTGAATCCTGACCTCTCCGAACCCCTGCGTTTGGTGGGTATTCTCCATGAAGAATTGGGCATGGATCTCATCGACCTGACCATCGGCAACCCCTATGTGAACCCCCACGTAAACCGTCCCGCCGACTGGCAGCCCTACGACCTGCCGGAAGAGCCGCTGGTGGGCGTGGCTCGGATGCTGGACTGCATCCACACCATCCAGAAAGCCTACCCCAAGCTGAACATCATCGGCTCCGGCCTCACCTACCTGCGCCAGTTTGCCCCCCTGATGGCTGCGGGAGCCATTGAGCAGGGCTATTTTACCATCGCCGGATTTGGCCGGATGTCCTTTGCGTATCCCCAGTTCGCCAAGGAGATTTTGGCGGGTCGGGAGCTGGACAGCCGCCAGTGCTGTATTGCCTGCGGCAAGTGCACCCAGCTCATGCGCATGGGTTCCACCGCTGGTTGTGTGGTGCGGGATAAGCTCTATACCGACCTGTATCGTTCCCTGACAGCAAAGAAGGAGGGCTGAACATGAAAAAAATCGCCATTGTCACCGGAGCCCGCCGGGGTATCGGTCTGGCCATTGCCAAAAAAATGCTCACTGACGGCTACACCACCGTTTTGTGCGCCACCACCCCGGAAACGGAAGTAAAGGCCCTGCTGGAAGAGCTCAACCAGCTGGGAGAGGCGGAGTATCTGGCCTGCGATATTTCCAAAAAGGAGGACCGGGAGCACCTGCTAAATACCGTAGTGGAAAAATACGGCCGTCTGGATGTGGTGGTAAATAACGCAGGGGTAGCCTGCAAGGTGCGGCTGAATGTGCTGGAAACCACCGAGGAAAGCTTTGAGCGCCTCATGCACATTAACTGCGAGGGTACCTTCTTTATGTGCCAAGGTGCCGCCAACCGCATGATCGCCTGCCAGCAAAAGGGGCTGGAGGACTATCATCCCCGCATCGTGAATATCTCCTCCATCTCCGCCTATACCTCCTCGCCTTCCCGTGGGGAGTACTGCATCTCCAAGGCGGGCATCTCCATGGTGACCAAGCTGTTTGCCGACGAACTGGCCTCCCGGGGCATCCCGGTGTTTGAGGTGCGTCCAGGCATTATCCAAACGGATATGACTGCCGGGGTTCACGATAAATACGAGAAGCTTATTGCAGAAGGGGTCACGCCTATTCGCCGGTTTGGCCAGCCTGAGGACGTGGCCAACTGTGTTTCCGCTGCCTGCTCCGGCCTGTTGGATTTCGGAACCGGTACCGTGCTCAACGCGGATGGCGGTTTCCACCTGCAAAGGCTGTGAAGGAGGGCGTTATGAAACTGTTGGAATGGGAAGGAGGGCGCATCCCCACCGAAATATTGGATACTGTTGTCATCGGCAGCGGCTGCGCCGGTTTTAATGCCGCGGATACCCTATACGACCTGGGGTGCCGAAGCGTGGCCATCCTCACCGAAGGGGTAAACATGGGTACCTCCCGGAACACCGGCAGCGATAAGCAGACCTACTACAAGCTGTCCCTGTGCTCCGACAGCGCCGACAGTATCTATGAGCTGGCGGAAAACCTGTTTCAGGGCGGCAGCGTCAACGGCGATACCGCCTTGGCGGAAGCCGCCGGTTCTGTGCGCTCCTTTATGAAGCTGGTAAATCTAGGTGTGCCATTCCCCACCAACCGGTATGGGGAGTATGTGGGCTATAAAACCGACCACGACCCCCGCAAGCGCGCCACCTCCTGCGGCCCCCTGACTTCCAAGCTTATGACGGAAAAACTGGAAGCCTCTGTGCGCCGGAAAAACATTCCTATTTTTGACCGGATGCAGGCGGTGCGCCTGATTACCGAGGAAGGGCGTATCCGAGCCGTGCTGGCCCTGAACCTAGACGCTCTAGCGGAGAAAGACCACGGCCTGACGCTATTTTTGTGCCGCCATGTAGTGCTGGCCACCGGCGGCCCTGCCATGATCTACAGCGCGTCGGTGTATCCCCAAAGCCAAACCGGGATGACGGGTATGGCGCTGGAAGCCGGGGCTCACGGCTGCAACTTACAGGAGTGGCAGTATGGTCTGGCATCCATCAAATTCCGCTGGAATGTGTCGGGCACCTACCAGCAGGTGCTGCCTCGGTATATCGCTGTAGACAAAAACGGCAACGAGCGGGAGTTCCTGCCAGAGTACTTCCAAAATCCAGCCCGGGCACTGGATATGGTGTTCCTCAAGGGCTACCAGTGGCCATTTGACACCGAAAAGGTGGACGGCTCCTCCATTATTGACCTGTTAGTGCACCACGAGATCTTCCATAAAGGAAACCGGGTGTTTATGGACTTCCGCCAAGATCCCACTGGTCTGGAAAAAGGCTTTGATGGCCTGTGCTCCGAGGCCCGGGAATATTTGGAGCGTTCCGGGGCGCTGTTGGCCACTCCCATTGCTCGGCTGGCCCACATGAATCCCAAGGCCATCCAGTTGTATGCTTCCCACGGAATTGACCTGTACACCGAACCTCTGGAAATCGCCGTGTGCGCCCAGCACCACAATGGCGGCATTGCCGTGGACGCTGACTGGCAGACCGGGGTAGAGGGGCTGTATGTTGCCGGGGAAGCGGCAGGCACCTTTGGCATTGCCCGTCCAGGCGGCTCGGCCCTTAACTCCACTCAAGTAGGTTCTCAGCGGGCGGCGGAGCACATTACCTATTTTTCCCACACGCCTCCAGTGGCGAAAAGTATTTCTCTTTGTGTGGGAAGAGCCATTCAGAGAATACAGGGTGAGATGCAGCGGCTGTTTACCGGCGGCAGTGTGGGCGTGCTGGAACAGCGATATCAGGTCCAGCAGGCCATGAGCGCTGCTGCCGCCCATGTGCGCAACATGCAGGCCATGGAGGAGCTTTCCCGAACCGTTTCGCGCCAGTTAGCGGGATTTTATGATGATACCCGCCTTGCCACCCCCTTTGAACTGTCCCTTGCCCTAAAAAACCGGGATATGCTTCTTACGCAGCAGGCAGTCCTTTCCGCCATGAAATTCACGGCAGAACATTGCCAAAGCCGGGGTTCTGCTTTAGTGCTGGGAGAAGAAGGAAAACCGGTAGGGGAGGGACTGCTTCGGGAGGGCTGTAGTATGGAAAATACCCACTTTTTGCCCGGAAACGGCGCCCACCGGGAGGACTGGATGGAAACCGTATGGAAGTTGGAGGGAGCCACCACACAGCCGGTCCCTGTGCGCCCTTTGCCTCGGACGGATGATTGGTTTGAGACCACCTGGCGGGAGTATGACGCAAGCCATTCTGTAAAAAAATAAAAAAATTCTTTTAAATTCAAAAAAACACTTGCTTTTTTCTGAACTTTCCGGTATAATAATGGTGTTGTGCCGGTGTGATGGAATTGGCAGACGTAGTGGACTCAAAATCCACCGGTAGCGATACCGTGCCGGTTCGAGTCCGGCCACCGGCACCAAACTGAGTCTGGACGCAAGTCGCGTTCCAGACTCAGTTTTTTATTTTGCTTTAGCGCTCGCGTTTGTAGCGGGTATCTATTTTGTCAACTCTTCCCAGTTGAGAGCCTCGGCGCGCAGGTCGCGTTCGAGGCTTTTCTTTTTATCACGATTTCGTGCTCGCGTTTATAGCGAGTATGCAATTGTCCTTTCCGCTGTGTCAAACTCATGACGTTTAGCTGCCGCTACAAGAGCCTGGAAGCCTTCACGGTTTGTATTGGTACCTATGTGCCCTTTCATCAGAAAAGCGGTGCACAGGTCGCTCTGGTGATCAAGGCAGTATTTGCTGATGGCCTCCATCTTGTTTTCGGTTTGCTTGTCTGCTGAATAACGGGCATATGCTGCTTTCATAAATAAAAACACCTTTGTATGATTTGCCTCTACCCTGAAAGTGGTATAATCACATGGTTTCGAATGAATTATCTCACTTGAGGTAAGCCCGTTCTATTTCCGCTCGTTCCTTTGCCAACAGGGATGGGCTTTTTTTGTTGCCTTTAGGTATAACAAAACCCCTGCTTCTTCCAGAGGTAAAATAGAAAGTCTTGGCAAATAAAAATTGAAGTAAAACCCACAGAACATTCAAGTTACTGGTACGAATTAGGGGCAGCAGGGGAAAATAGGCAAAATAAAACAGCCGCTTTTAGCGGCTGTCCAGCCTGTCGAAAAAGGCTGCCTTTGGGTGGCCTTTTTCTCGTATGAGGGAAGAGAAAGCGGTATAATAGTGTAGGGTGATAAAAATGCTGGTAAAGAACGCAGAAAATAGAGGACAGCTGGAATTTGTAAGTTTGGAAAACATGGTCCCACAGGATCACTTGCTGCGGAAGATCGACGCAGCAATCGATTTCAAGAAAATCTACGAATTTGTAGAGGATCTGTACTGCGAGGACAACGGTCGGCCAAGCATTGACCCGGTGGTGCTGTTCAAAATCGTGCTGATCCAGCATATCTACGGAATTTCTTCCCTTCGCCGAACTCTGGAGGAAGTGAGCATGAATCTGGCATATCGTTGGTTCATTGGATATCCACTGAACGAAGCGGTGCCGCACTTCTCCACAGTGAGTTACAATTTCAAGCACCGGTTTAACCACGCCACGGTGGAATATGTGTTCCGCTGGGTGCTGAAAGCCGCAGCAGAGGAAGGATATCTGGACACGGAACGCAGAGCCGATCGCCAGAGAATACTACAAGGCAGAGATCAGCAAACGCTCATCCGATTTTATTTCGGCAATTGCATATGAGACAAATATTTATCTGGATATTTTGTTTGAACAGTACGAAGAAG
>CALWIS010000214.1 GCA_944380795.1 uncultured Clostridia bacterium
GCCAGGTACTGGGCAAAAACGGAGAGGCTTTTGAGAACTTCCCGGTGCTCATCAAATTTATCGACGCTAAGAATCCTCTGTCCATCCAGGTGCACCCCAGCGATGAATACGCCCTGCGGGTGGAGCATGAGTATGGCAAAACCGAGATGTGGTACATCCTGGACTGCGAGGAAGGCGCTTCCCTGTATTTCGGCGTGAACCGGGAAATTTCCAAAGAGGAATTCCGGGCCAAGATCGAGGACAACACCCTGCTGGATGTGCTGAACAAAGTCCCGGTACATAAGGGCGATGTGTTCTTTATTGAGGCCGGCACCATCCATGCCATCGGCGCAGGCATCATCATCTGCGAAATCCAGCAGAACTCCAATACCACTTACCGTGTGTATGACTATGGCCGCCGCGACAAAGACGGCAACCTGCGGGAGCTTCATGTGGATAAGGCCATTGAGGTTTCCAAAATGACCCCCTCCGACACTTCCGCCCATACGTACGAGCCCAAGCAGCTGGAAGCTGCGGTGGAGACTCGTCTGGCCACCTGCAAATACTTCACCACCGATAAATATGTGGTCAACGGCGCCCAGCCCTTTACTATCGACAACACCAGCTTCCGCTCCTTTGTGATTGTAGACGGCGAAGGCGTGATGGAGAGCGACGGCGAGAAACTGCCGGTACAAAAGGGCGACAGCGTGTTTGTCCCTGCCGGAGAAGGCACCGTCACCGTCACCGGAAACTGCACCGTAATCCTTACAACCGTTTAAAAACAGAGCAAAGCCCCTGCCGGGAAATCCGGCAGGGGCTTTTTGCATTATTCTTGCTCTTCGTCTTTTTTCGGAGGTTTTTCGGGAACCTTTGGCAGCATCCGAGCTTTTAGCGCCTTGGTACGGATGCCCTGGGCGGTAAACATCACCTCATGCTCCGACTCGATATTCTCCGGGTCGTTTTCTGCATGGAGATCAAGGGTTTTGGCATATACCTCAAACCCTGCCTCCTCCATATAACGCAGGGTGGCCAAAAATAAATCGTCGTTGTCAGTCTTAAACCAGATCTCCCCGTTTTCACGCAACAGCTTGCGGTATTTTAAAAGCTGGAGGGTATGAGTCAGGCGGCGCTTGTGGTGCCGGGCTTTGGGCCACGGGTTGCAAAAATTGATGTATATCCGCTCCACCTGATCGGCCTGTTCCTCCAAAATGGCAGCGATCTTTTCAATATCATAGGCGGTGAGCATGACATTCTCCACCGGGCGTTCCCCTTGGGAGAAGATGCTCTCAATATTGCGACGGGCCACTCCCAGCACATCCGGGCTTTGGTCGATGCCGATATAATTCACCTCTGGGTGTCGGAAGGCTAACTCCGCCAAAAAAGTGCATTTGCCGCAGCCCAAATCCAGGTGAAGGGGCTGTTTTTTGGCATACTGCTCCTGCCAATGGCCTTTCAGGGTCTCCGGCTGATCGGTATAGTAAGGGCAGGCGGCCAATTCCGGCCGAGCCCAGTCTTTTTTTCTCATTCTCATAAAAGGGGGTTCCTTTCTTGTTTGTATTTTTTGCGAGAGGCTAATTAGCCGCCCCTACAAGGTCGAATGGGGAAAGTTTATATCATCCACAGAAGAACCAGCCTGGGAGCCATTGCAAGCCGTGGGCATAGCTGTCGGTGGTGGCTGCGCCGGATATCACCGGGAAAAATACCGCCAATAAGATTCCGGCCATCACCAACACCCCAACCATGGAAACCTGAGGCGCTGTGACGGACCACTTCCCCACGGCAAACTTCCGGGTATAACGCCCGGATTCCTCCCAATAGTGGAATACCAGCAGCAGCGCCAACAGCGCAAAGGGCAGGGCTGTAAAATAGTGGTAAAGGAAGGTAAGGCGAGGCACCAGCACCCAGGGCAGGTAAGCTGCCAAAAATCCGATGATAATAAATCCCGCCTTGCGGCTGCGGTTTTTGATCCACTGATATACGCCAAAGAACAGGGCCGGGATGGAACCCCACCATAAAACCGGGTTTCCAAAGCCGGAGATGGTGCATACCTGCCCGGACACACCTTGATAATTGTAGGTGATATGATACCACACCGGGCGGGACATTACCGGCCACTGGTACCAGGAGGAGGAAAAGCTGTGCTCCGCCTGTAGGCCAGAGTGGTAATTGTACATGTGCATCTGATAGCTCCACCAGCTGGCAAGGGAGGCGTCATGCCCCGGAAGCAGCAGCACCGGCAAAAACGCCGCATAATAGATGCCAAAAGGAATGAGCAGGAAGAACAGGCAGCACCACAAAATCAGCCGGAAAGTACGCTGACGCAGGGCTGCTTTTTCTTCCGCAGGGCAAGTGTGCCAGGCACGGAACAGCCGCCAGAAGAATAGCACCGCCAGTCCTACTGCGGCATAGGCTGCCGTCCATTTGGAAGCGATACCCAGCCCGGTAAACACCCCGCACAGCAGCAGGGGAAGCAGCAGCTTTTTCATAGGCGCTCCCCGCAGGTCCTGCTGGCAGAAGCACAGCATGGCGTCATACATCAGCAGCAGGAAGAACACCGCATAGGTATCGATGGTGGCAATGCGGGTTTGGGTGAAGTGCATGAAATCCAGAGCAAACAAAAGGGTACCCGCCAGCGCCAACCAGGTTTTGCCAAACAAACGCTTAATAAGGTGGTACAGGATGGGCAGCATGAGAACGCCCAGCAGCGCTCCCATAAACCGCCAGCCAAAGGGGTTCATACCAAACAGGACAATGCCTAGGCTCATGATGAGCTTTCCCAAGGTGGGGTGGGTGTTCTCGTAGGGCTCCGCTCCCAACAGGTGCTCATAGGCGGTGCGGGCATGGTAAATCTCGTCAAAATAGGTGGAATCATACCAGTTGGGATACAGGGGCACCGCTTCCAGCTCGTCCAGCAGGGCTTCTCCCTGTCCTTCCATCAAGGTGAGGGGAAGGAGGCTTTGCCCGTCCAGAGAAGTAACGGCGATCTCATTGAGCACCGGTGTACCGGACGAGGCGGTGAGACGCAGATAGTAGGTCCCCTCAGGCAGGGCGAACTCCTGCCAGGCAAACACGCTGTCGTCGGTGAGGGAGCCTGCCTG
>CALWIS010000215.1 GCA_944380795.1 uncultured Clostridia bacterium
ATGTCGGTGATGGTGTTGGCGGTAAGATAGGCCGCGGAGGAAACCGCTGCGCACACAATATCTTCGCCCGGTTCACCGGCTTCTGCGTGGCCATTCATGATAAAGCCTATCATGCGGCCGTCACGCAGGGTGAGAAAATCGACATAAATCATCGCTTATGCGTTGATAGCCTCGATCTGCACCTTGGTGTAGGGCTGACGATGGCCCATCTTGCGCTTTTCGCCCTTCTTGGGCTTGTAAGTAAACACTGTGATCTTCTTTGCCTTACCGTTCTTCAGCACCTTACCGGTAACGGTAGCACCCTCAACATAGGGCTTACCAACCTTCAGGCCATCCTCGCCGCAAATTGCGACAACCTGGAAATTAACGGTAGCGTTCTCTTCTGCTGCAAGCTTCTCGACGAAGATAACATCGCCATACTGTACTTTGTACTGCTTGCCGCCGGTTTCAATAATAGCAAACATGAATCGAAGGCCCTGCCTTTTCTATAAACTCGCTATCCGCAGGCGGGAACACGTCCACTTTTAGCCCGGAATATGCGGCTTAAATAGAATACCACAGCTTGTCAAATTTGTCAAGGAAAATCCGCAAAAAAACCGGCTTTTTCAGCCTTCTCCCCTTTGCACAAACAACGGTTGAAATCCCGCCCCTTTTCATGCTATACTGTTAAGAAAGCAACATTATCTTCAGGAGGAGATACCTTTGAAAATACAGGAATCCGCGGAAAACTACTTAGAAACCATCCTGATTTTACAAAAGCGTAAGGGCGCGGTACGCGCTATCGATATTGTAAACGAATTGGAATACACCAAACCCAGCGTGAGTGTGGCCATGAAAAACCTGCGGGAAAACGGGTATATCACCGTTTCTAAAGAGGGACATATTTCTCTGACCCCTAAAGGCCGGGAGATTGCCGAAACCATCTATGAGCGCCATACCCTGATTTCCACCTGGCTGGAAGCCCTAGGTGTAGATCGCAAAACTGCTGTAGAGGATGCCTGCCGCATCGAGCATGTCATCAGCGCCGAGAGTTTTGACGCCATTAAACGCCACGTCTCCGATGGGCAACCTTCCCATTGATTATTTTCGCTACTGACCCGCTGTATTGCAGCGGGTTTTATTTTTTCTGTTTCAGTTCTTCCGCCAACAGATTGGGCTGGTCACCTGCCATCTGTCCCTGTTCTGGATACAGCCGCCGTTCTTTTTCCTCTGTGTGCTCTTCATAAAGAGTTTGCAGCAAGCCGCACCCGTTCATAGAGAGAAAATCCGTTTCCGTTACAATCAGGTGATCGTAGAGAAGGACTCCCAAAGAATCCAGTGCCCAGAGCACATGGCGGGTGGCGGCGATATCCCCGGAAGTAGGCATCGGTCTGCCGCTGGGATGGTTATGGGCCAGCACAGCGGTACTGGCTTCATATTGGGCAGCCAATCGAACCACCTGATTGGTATAAATCGGGGCTGCGTTTACGGAGCCTTCATTGATGACATCACAATAAAGGGTTTTCCCCTGGCTATCCAGCAACAGGAGCACCACTGCTTCTGTTTTCCTGCCAAAAAATTTGGGACGCACCAGCCGCAGGGCTTCTTCTGAACTGAATACCCGCTCCCCTCCCTGCTCTCGATCTTCCTGATACCGGCGGCAAATTTCCGGGATCATCTTGATAAGGACAGCACTTTTCTCCCCAATCCCTTCCACCTTTAACAGTTCTTCATAAGGGGCGTCAAACACCGCCGAAAGGGAACCGAACCGATCTATCAACCGATGGCCCAGAGGATTGGTATCTTCCTGCGGAATAGAATAATAAAGCAGTAACTCCAACACTACATGGGGTTCCAAACTGGCCATCCCGTTTTTTAAAAACTGGGCTTTCATCCGCTGTCTATGCCCTGCATGGATATTCCCTTTTGGCTTTTTAGGACGGCTCTCCCCCATGATCTGCACACCTTCGTTTCTCTAGACTTTTGATGCCTATTTTCGCACCTGTCTCCTCTACTAAATATACCTGAGAAACGGCCTGGTGTAAAGGGATTTCGACAAATTTCCCCATTCTATGCCCTCTGCCAACACGCCGCTCCCTTGATTCCCACCCCTTTTTCCGCTATAATAGGGAAAGATTGCTGATAGAAGAAAGGAAAAACCGGACGACTATGGAAAACGAAAACAGCCCCCTAGAGTTGGCCGTGCTGGCTGGGCGGATTCTGCTGTCCAACGGGGCGGAAATTTTTCGCGTACAGGAGACCATGGAGCGCATTGCCGCTTCCTATCATATGGATACCTTTCATGTATACGCCATTTCCAACGGTATTTTTGCCTGTGGGATGGAAAACGGGGTAGCCCATACCGCAGAAATCCGCCATGTGCCTTTGGCGCCAGTGCATTTAGGGCGAGTGACGGCAGTTAACCAGCTTTCTCGGGAGATTTCGCAGGGAAAGCACTCCGTGCCGGAAGCCTTTGCCCGGCTTCGGGAGATTGAAACCCTTCCCTTTACCGCCGACTGGGTACAAGTACTGGCATCCGGTGTTGGCAGCGGCTGCTTCTGCTATCTTTTTGGCGGCAGCCCCTTTGATTGTGTGGTGGCTTTTTTCTCGGGTTTGATGGTGTATCTCTTTATCTTGCTGGCAGGGAAAAGGCATCTTTCCAAAATTATGACCAACATTCTCGCCAGCGCCGTGGCGGCTTTTTGCGGGCTGTCCCTGTTTGAACTGGGGATGGGTCACAGTATGAGCCATATTATTATCGGCTCTATTATTCCCTTGGTGCCCGGCGTACCCCTCACCAACTCCATCCGGGATTTCTTTAATGGCGACTACATTTCCGGTACCATACGGCTCATTGACACCCTGCTCATCGCTTCCTGCATCGCCATTGGTGTGGGATTTGTGCTGAAAGTTGCCAGTATAATGGGAATTGCTGTGGGGGTGCCGGTATGATCTCACTTTTTGATGCGCTGATTCAACTGATCGTCGCTTTTTTTGCCACGGTATCCTTTGCGGTATTGTTCCAAGTACCAAAGAACCAGTATCTCTGGTCGGGGATCACTGGAAGTTTGGGTTGGCTGTGTTATCTGCTGGTAAACCAGGGCTATGGTTCCGTAGTAATCGCTTCCTTTGCCGCTACGCTGGTACTCACCGCCCTTTCCCGGTTTTTCGCCGTATGGAGGAGGACCCCTATCACCATCTTTTTGATCTGCGGTCTTTTCCCTCTGGTACCGGGAGCGGGTATCTACTATACCGCTTATTATTTCATCATGGGAGATAACGCCATGGCAGCTGTAAAGGGAACAGAAACTCTAAAAATCGCAGCCGCCATCACTTTAGGGATCGTATTGATCCTTTCCCTCCCTCAAAAAATCTTCCGTCTGGGGCTTAGTAAAGACCGTTTCTGAAAGCAAGGAGAGAATTCCGTGAAAACCATTACCATTCAAGCCAACGACGCCAACCAGCGTCTTGATAAATTCCTTACCAAAAGTTTCCCAAACCTGCCGCAATCCATGCTGTACAAAAGCATCCGAAAAAAGGATATTAAATGTAACGGCAAGCGGTGCGAAATCTCCACCCGGTTACAGGAGGGCGACGTGCTTACCCTGTATCTAAAGGATGAGTTTTTCCAAAAGGAGCCCAAGCAGTATGACTTTTTGAAGGCTCCCAAAAAACTCACCATTGTATACGAAGATGAAAACATCCTGCTGCTGGATAAAAAACCGGGACTGATCGTCCACCCGGATGAAAACTACCACTTTGATTCCCTCATTGCCCGGGTGCAGCACTATCTGTACGACAAAGGCGAATACGACCCGGAAGCGGAGAACTCCTTTGCCCCTGCGCTGGTAAACCGCATTGACCGGAACACCGGCGGCATTGTGATGGCCGCTAAAAACGCTGAAGCCCTGCGGATGCTCAATGAAAAGCTGCGAGCCCGGGAGCTGACCAAAAAATACCTGTGTATCGTCTGCGGGAAGATGCCCAAAAAGGAGGATACCTTGGAAGGTTTTCTGGAAAAGAACGAGAGCCAGAACCGAGTGTACATCTCGCAAAAGGCCAACGCCAACACCCGAAGCATCCGCACCAAGTACCAAGTATTAGAGGAAAAAAAGGGATTTTCCCTACTGGAAGTGGAGCTTCTCACCGGGCGCACCCACCAGATCCGCGCTCATATGGCCTCCATCGGTCATCCTCTGGCCGGGGATGGGAAGTATGGCAAAAATGCCGTGAACAAAAAAATCGGGTTCCCCTACCAAGCCCTCTATTCCTACTATCTGGGATTTACCTTTTCCACCGACGCCGGTATTCTGGAATATCTCAAAGGCCGGGTATTCAAGGCAAAAGAGATTTGGTTCTTAAAAGATTTCGATAGCTGGGACAGATAAAAAAACGCCTATGGAAAGCAAGTTGCTCTCCATAGGCGTTTTTGCTTTTGCTATCAATTATTTGTGCAGCAGTGTTTTCAGCTGTGCCAGAGTGCTGCGGAAGGTCTCGATGGTATCCAGCACCGGCTTGGGAGAAGCCATATCCACACCAGCAATACGCAGCAGCTCGATGGGATGGTCGCTGCCGCCGGTGGTGAGGAACTTCCGGTAATCTGCCACTGCCGGGGCTCCCTCGGTGAAAATCCGATGCGCAATGGCGGTAGAAGCGGCAATGCCGGTAGCGTACTGATACACATAAAATGCGGTATAGAAATGAGGGATACGCGCCCACTCGCAGGAGAGGTAGTCGTCCACTACCATCTCCGGGCCATAGTATTCCTCGTTGAGCTTGCGATGGATGCCGCACAGGGTCTCGGGCACCAACGGTTCGCCGCTCTCCACCAGCTTATGGGTCTGATACTCAAAGTCGGCAAACATTGTCTGGCGGTAGAAGGTGGAACGGATGTCGTCCAGACGCTTGCACAGTAACAGAGCCTTTTCCTCATCGGAGGTGCTGTGCTCAAACAGCCACTGGCTCAACAGCTGCTCGTTGAGTGTGGAGGCCACTTCTGCGCAGAAAATACTGTAGCCTGCATACAGCAAGGGCTGGTTTTCCTGGCTGAACCAGGTGTGCATGGAGTGTCCCAGCTCGTGGGCCAAGGTGAACACATCGTCCAGGGTGCCGGTAAAATTCAACAGGATATAGGGTTTGGTGCGGTAAGCGCCGGTAGAATAAGCGCCGGAACGCTTGGACTCCCGAGGATACACATCGATCCAGCGCTCGTCAAAGGCCTTCTGCACCAGGCGGGTGTAATCCTCTCCCAGCACCGCAGTAGCTTCCAGCACCATCTGCTGCGCCTGCTCATAGGTGTATTTTTTGGCGCTATCCTTCACTAACGGCACAAACAGGTCGCTAAAATACATCTCGTCCAGCCCCAGAAGCTTTTTGCGGAACGATACATACTCATGCAGGGCTCCGGTGTTTTCCCGCACCGTTTGCAGCAAATTATCATACACAGCTTCCGGGATATGGTTATCAAACAAGGCAGCAGCCCGGGCAGTGGTATAATGACGGCTTTTAGCGGTAAAGCAGTCATTTTTGACGGAACCATAGTGGATAGAGGTCAGGGTATTGATATACTTTTTATAGGTACCCAGCAGCCCTTTATAGTAGTCCCGACGGAAGGTAGGATCGGGATTCTCCAAAGCCATAGCGTAATTGGCTTCATTGGCCCGGATCTCTTCCCCTTCCAACGTTTTGAACATGGGGAACTCCATGTCATTGACCACAAGGTCGCCAAACACTTTGCTGAAGGATTCGCCCATATCGTTCATCCGCACCAACAGAGTCTCCATCTCATTACTAAGGACATGCTCCTTCTTAGCAAAGAAATCTTCTGCATAATGCGTATACTCCTTTAGTGCCGGCTCTTGCTCACAATACCGATTAAAGTCTTCCATGGAGTACTGCATCAGCTCCGGGGCCATAAAAGAGATCATCTCTCCAATGGCGGTGGACTGGTTTTGAGCAGTCTCATACAGTTTTTTAGCAGCGACGTCTGCCATATCCTGGTCAAAATTAGAGTTAGCAAACACCATCAGACGATACAGCTTGTCCTGTAAGTCCACATATAATGCTGCGGTTTCCTTTAATGCAGCAGCATCAACCGCCAAGCGGCCTTTGCGTTCCGCCAACTTTTGGGCGATTTTTGCAGCAGCCTCCATTTCCCGATTCCATTCTTCATCGGTAGGGAACATGTCCCGCAAGCTCCATCTGGTAGTATCTTCCATTGGTATCCTCCCTTTCGGTTTCATAAATTGCAAGAAATATGATACCACGGCAAAGGAAATTTTACAAGCCCGTCCTCCTTGATACACTCGTTGCCTGCTATGAAAAACTATGCTATAATGGGGTGCAGGCTGGAAAGCCGCAAATTCATTTTGGGAGGAACCATCATGGCAAAACAATACGACACCTCGGTAGAAGGGCTGGTCATCCGGCAAGCAGAAGAAAAGGACTGCGCCCTGATTTTGGAATTGATCCGGGGCATCGCGAAATATGAAAAAATGGAGGATCAGGTGGCAGCAACCGAGGAATCCCTGCGGGAATCCATTTTTGTGCGCCGCCGTGCCGACGTACTTTTGGCGGAATATGAAGGGAAAGTCGTGGGCTACGCCCTGTATTTCCGCAATTTCTCCACCTTTGTAGGACGGGAAAATATGTACTTGGAGGACATGTTTGTGTGGCCGGAGCTGCGGGGCAAGGGCATCGGCAAAGCATTGCTAACGTGCGTAGCCAAAATCGCCGTAGAAGAAGGGTGCAGCCGTATGGACTGGGTATGCCTGGACTGGAACACTCCGTCTCAAAAATTCTATCAGTCTATGGGCGCTGACCCGCACCCCGAATGGCTGCTGTTCCGGGCGGAAAATGAAAATCTGAAAAAGCTGGGAACAATGCAGTAACGGGAGGAGCCACCATGGAAATCGAACGGAAATTTAAACTAAGCGCTTTTCCCCAGCATCTTCCCCTTTTGCAGGCAAGCCAGGTGGAGCAGGGATACCTTTCCGTTACCCCCACCGTGCGTATCCGCAGCAAATGCCGGGACGGCGTTACCGATTACCGGCTGTGCATCAAAGGCAAGGGCACGCTGGTGCGGGAGGAAGTGGAGCTTCCTCTGGACGAGGACAAATTCTTCCGGCTGAAAAACCTGCTCCATGGGGAAATGATCCGCAAGGATTACCGAGTGTATCAGCTGCCTAACGGCTTGCAGCTGGAATGCAGCTTGGTAGACGCTGGCACAGAAAACGAATTTATGTATGCGGAAGTGGAATTTTCCACTGAGGAGGAAGCCCGTGCCTTTGTCCCTCCTGCCTTTTTGGGAGAGGATGTAACGGAGGTTCCCGGCTCCAGCATGAGCGCGTATTGGCAGCGCACACGGGGATAACATTCCATCAAAAAAATAGCAAGGCCCGGCCAAGTGGAGTTTCCATTTGACCGGGCCTATGTTTATGTATGAAGTTATAAGGACTCTACTTTCTGGAAGAACTCTTCCCGGGTCATGGTGGCGTTGACAATTTGCAGAAGGCCGTTAGGGGAAAGCTTTTCCGGCAGCCCAAGCCGCTTTTGCAGCTGCTTGCGTTTTTCGGCACTCCCATCACCGCCGGAAAGCCCCGCCGCCATCAGGTCTGCCTTGGTAACAGGCGGGCCTTTTTTTTCGGCTTCTCCTTCCTCACAGCAGACGCCGGCCTTTTTTAGCGCTTCGAGGATTACCGCGACGGGAACTCCCTCCACCCCCAATTTACCTTCTTTCGAAGGCTTATCTTTGCGCTTTTCCTTGCCAAACAGGTCTGGAATATAGGCGTGCTTGATCTGGCTTTTGGGAATACAGCCGGACAGGTAATTGCGGATGACAAACCCCGCGCCGTCGCTGTCTGTCAGCACCAAAAGGCCGCGAGTGGCTGCCAGCTTACGCAGCAGAGCCATCTGCTCCTTATCCTTAAAAATTCCAAAGCCATGGGTCTCGATAATCAGACCGTCAATAATAGAGGACAGCTTGATTTTGTCATACTTTCCCTCCACAATGACGGCTTCCCGTATGTGTATCAATTTCGACTCCCCTTTGCAGTAAGTACCATAATCTGGGCGATGAGCTCCTCCAAAAGCACCTGCTCAGAGGTTTTGGAGCTTTTCAGCGCCAGATCGGTTTTTAAAAGCAGAGAAAGAATCCCCCGAAGCTGCTCGGTAGAAAGGCGCTTCACATCTCGTTCCGCATTGCGCAGGCGGAACTCCCGGCCCTTATATTCCCCCGGAAAGGCAGCGGCAAGAGAAGACACCGGCGCGCCGCTCTGCATGGCGGTACGTACCCGGTACATATCCACAAACGCAGAGGAAAGCACCGCCAGAATTGTGGGGGCTTCTTCATTCTGGTAGAACATCTGGTCCAGCAAGCTGTAGGCCCGGTTATACTCCCCTGCCACCAGCGCACGGGACAGCATATAGACAGTAGCCTCTGTTTGACGCGCCACCATATTCTCGATAAGCTCCGGCGTAATAATGCCCTCTCCCAAAAAGGCGCACAGCTTTTCCACCTCATTGTGCAGGGTCTGCATATCGCTGCCACACAGCTCCAGCATTTTTCTAGCCTCTCTGCGGGAAAGGTCACACCGGCGTTTCGCCGCCTCCCCACACAGCCATTTTTCCAGCTCTGCCCCTTCCCGGCGGGAAAATTCTACGGTGATTCCATGTTTGGCGGCGGTTTTTAAAAAGGCGTTCCACTTGGTGGATTTTTTCCCCAATACGGCGCTGGGCAAATACACCACCAGTACCGTGGTCTCCGGCACATTTTCCGCCAGTTCCTGCCACTTGGCGTTATCCGCAGCCCGAAGGGAATCCGGCGTGAGGTCGGTTACCGCCACACATTTCCGCTCGCTCATAAAAGGAAGGGCCTCCACAGCCGCCGCGATATCATCCACCGGGGCAGCACCGTCAAAACGCTGGAAATTAAACGCCGGGAAGGGATCATCGGCACAGGCCTTGCGGATCAGCTTTTTGGCGTTCCGGCGGACAAGATATTTTTCTTCCCCATACAGCACATACAGGCCGGAAAGATGGCCGCTTTCGATATGCTTTTTAAAATCTGCTTCTGACATCTGTGCCATGATTATCTCCTTTCAGCCTGCATTCCCCTATCCGGGGTGCATCGGAGCTGTATTTCATCATCTGTATATAGAATCCGGGAATAAGGGGCCTGCCGGGATTCTGTGGTGAGGGCGACTGCCAGTTCCGGCGAAAGCTTTTCACCTTCTTCTGGGACTCCATCCAGCCAGAGGACCTGCGGGGAACTCCATTCACTGTCAAGAGCAGAAAGGTCGCTCTCTTCCCCGCACACCATCATAAAATTCTCATATACCTTAAAAACGCAAAAACCTTCCTCTTTTTCCCCAATCTGTAAGGTGTTGCCCCAAAAATCTGCCTTCCCAGATTCCCGGCCGTCAAATTCCACCACTGCAATACCGTGCTGCGCCAAGGTATAGCTATCGGGGACATCCCCCCACAACAGGACGCCCCGCCCGTTCCGCTCTGCCGCTACATGGTATCCCCCATCGCTGTAAAATCCCATTACCGTAATGGAATCATAGTGGAGAATATAATCCCCCGCCACGCCCACTAAGAACAGAACCACAGAAAACACCGCTGTTAACGGAACCAGCCTGCGGCGCTGGGAGCACAGCAGGGTCACTCCTGCCAAAATGAGAACACCCGCCACCCAGAAACGCACATAGGGTTGGGAAGCATTCACCACGGCAAAGGGGATTTTACTGAGGAGCCAGCTTACGCCCATTTCGTACCTTGCCAAAAGTCCTGCCCAAAAAGCCAGCGGCAATGCCGCTGCCACGGACAGGGAACCCATGCTCACGGTCAACGCGCCCAACACCAGCAGCACACTTCCCGGAAACACCATGAGCAAATTAGCCAGCGGAGCAACCAAAGACACGGCTCCAAAAGCAAAGATGCTGACGGGGATGGTGAATACCGACGAGGACACCGTCAACACCATGGAATCCACCACTGCCAGCACGGGACGTCTCCATGAAGAAGCCTCCAGTCTCATAGGAAGGTGGGAATTTATTTTGGCCATGATTCTTCCCTTAAAAAGAAGGATTCCCAAGGTGGAGGAAAAAGACAGCAAAAGGCCGGTATCCCCCGCGGAAAAGGGATTGAGCAGACAGAGCACCAGCACAGCGATTCCAAGAGAATTCAGTCCCTCGGATTTCCGGTCGATCAGCTCGGCTATGAGATACAACAAAAACATAATACCGCTGCGCAGAATGGAATAGGAAAAGCCGGTAAGAGCCATGAAAGCCAACACCACCGGTATCAGCAGCAGCAAAATCAGCTTTTTGGGAATCCGGAACAGCGCCAAAAATCCCATTAAAAACTGGGCTAAAATGGTGAGATGAAGGCCGGAAACCGCCAGCAAATGGGATACTCCAGCCATACGAAAGGTGTTGGAAACATCTTCCGGAATTGCATCTCGGTCACCCAGCACGATTCCGCTGATAAGCCCTGCCTCCCGCTCCGGCAGCAGAGTATAGAGCACATCCTCCAACCGGGAACGAAAAGCGAGAAAATACCCTTTCCAGGTTTTCCCCTGGGACTTTTCAATCTCCACCCCATCGTATTCATACAGGAAGGAGGAAAGATAGATCCCTCTTGCCGCATAATAGGGCTGGAATTCCTCGCCGGGGAGGTACGCATAAATTTTGCCGGTGACCCAGTCCCCCTCCTCTGCCGCCAGAGCATTGACGCAGGTGACCCGGAGCTTTCCGGAAAATTGAACCGGTTCCCCCTCTGGGTCAGTGGCGGAATCCACCCGCAGCACATAGGCGAACTTTTCGCCGGAGCGCTCCGGGGCTTCTGTAATCTGCCCGGAAATATGGTAATCGGAGCCTGCCAGCTTCTGATCCCCTTCGTACCCCGGCATCCAGCAGCCAAGCCATACCAACGAAAAAGCAGCAGTCAAAAGAGAAAGCGGAACCACCCGCCCACGGCGCAGCACTGGCGCCAGCAGGGAAAGCGCTCCCAAAACTCCCGCTATCACCGCAAGAGAGAACACCCATTCCTTTAGGATAAAAACCGCGGCCGCAAGCGTGAAAAGACAGGTAAATCCTATACACGCAAACGGCCGCTTCATCATTTATACTCCCATCTGTCAGAAACTACGCATTATGCTTGTTCTTTGAAAAAGAGGGGCAAAGGCTCCAAAAAGATAATATCGTCCCGATTGGCGGCGTCACCCTCTGCAAGCACGGTAGCCCGGCCTACAATATTGCCGCCAAACTTTTCCACCAGTGCCTCCATTGCCTCCAAGGATTCTCCGGTACTGATCACATCGTCTACAATCAATACGCGCTTGCCCTCAATAGCCTGACGGTCTTCATCAGACAGGAACAGCTTCTGCACATGGTCGGTGGTAATGGATTTTACCTCCACGTGGATGGGATTACGCATATAGGCTTTTACTCCTTTGCGCGCCACCACATACCGGCGGCCCCCCTGCCGCGCCATTTCGTAGCACAGCGGGATTCCCTTGCTCTCTGCGGTCACAACCACGTCGTGCTCCGGGCACCGCTTGAGCAGTTCTTCCGCGGCACGCTCGGTGATCTCCACGTCTCCGAACATCACAAAGCCTGCAATATCCACGGTATCGCTGATGGGGCAAATAGGCAGATCGCGGGTGCATCCTGCAATCTCCATGCGGTAATACTGCCGGCCATCTTCTCTGGTAATCAATTCTGCCATGATTATTGTCACTCCCTGCGGATTCATTGAAATCAAATTGCTTCAAGCGATCATCAGCCGGGAGGCCACTTCATGGAACGTCCGCCCAGCAGATGGAAATGCAGGTGCTGCACCGTCTGGCCTCCGTCTTCGCCGCAGTTGTTCACTATACGGTATCCCTTTTCCAGCCCCAGCTCCTTTGCCAGCTTGGCCGCTACCACAAAAATATGGGAAACTACCTGGCTGTTTTCCTCTGTCAATTCGTTGGCGGAAGAAATGTGGGTCTTAGGAATCAGCAGGATATGTACTGGCGCCTGGGGGTCCAGGTCATAAAAAGCTAAAATCTGGTCGTCCTCATAGGCTTTTTTGCTGGGAATCTCCCCGTTTGCGATCTTGCAAAAAATGCAGTCCATGGAATCGCCTCCTTTTATCCATCGATCTTTCATAGAATATTGTATCATGTTCCGAAAAAAATCTCAACTGGCCAACGATTGAATGGGAAAAATAATGTATCCAGCTTTTCCAGCCTGCCTGTGCAGGCAGCCCCCTCAGGGAGGGGGCCGAAAAGCGGTTTACATCATGCTTTCGATAATGCCGTCCGCAGCCTGCAAAGCTTCATCCAGCTTGGTCACGTCCTTGGTACCAGCCATAGCGAAATCAGGCTTGCCGCCGCCGTTGCCGCCAGCCACCTTGGCCACCTCGCGTACAATCTTACCGGCGTTCAGGCCCTTGTCCTGCGCTTCTTTGCCCACGCTGACAGCGATATTGGCCTTCTCGTCCTGAGCGGAGATCAGCACAGCCACCATATTGGGCTTGGAATCCCGCAGCTTGTCGCACATGGTACGCATAGCGCCTGCATCCAGATTGCGGAGAATCGCAGAGATCACCTGCACGCCCTTCACGTCACGGGCAGAGTTCAGCAGGTTGTTTGCCTGATGGGAAGCAAGCTTGGCGTTGAGAGTCTCGATCACACGGTCCTTTTCCTTCAGCTCGGCGCTGATCTGCTGGGCCTTATTGGCCAGATCGGCGGTATTGTTCACCTTGAGGGCAGCCGCAGTCTCGTGGATGCTGTGGATAGCGTTCTGAATCAACGCCAGAGTACCCACACCGGTCACACCCTCGATACGGCGGACACCGGCAGCCACAGAGGACTCGCTGACGATCTTGAACAGACCCAGGCGGGCGGTATTGCTCACATGGGTGCCGCCGCAGAACTCACGGGAGAAGCCGTCTTCCACGCTGACAACCCGGACGATATCGCCGTATTTCTCTCCGAACAGAGCCATGGCACCCAACTTTTTGGCCTCTTCAATGGGCATTTCC